>JBFKSL010000075.1:0-11847 GCA_041626995.1 Ketobacter sp.
AACTGGTGTTATTCGATATGAAAATGCCAGGGTTAACTGGGTTGGAGTGTTCTAAGGCATTATTAAGTCTGGATTTGGCCGCTCCTCCCAAGAGCATTCTGATGACTGCCATGAAGTGGATTCCGAGTGCCGATGTGATTAATAAGGCGGGAATCGCTGTGGCTGGGCAGAAACCAATTTCTGGCAGAAAGTTAAAGGAATTATTTGATGCTGTCGTTGCGGGGCGAGAAGGAAGCTCATTGATTGAAGATGAGCGTCAGCCGGTGGCGTTACTTGATGGTATGACGATTCTGGTGGCTGATGATAACCAGGTTAATCAAATTGTCGTTAAGAATATATTGCAAAACTTATTTGCGTCGGTAGTTATGGTTGAAGATGGTGAGGCTGCGTTAGAGTTGCTTAAATCGCGACATGATCATTTTGATGTTGTTTTAATGGATTGTGATATGCCAAAGTTGAACGGATACGAGGCTGCAGAGGCGTTGAGGCAGTTTGAAAAAGATGAAAGTTTAAGACGCCTTCCAGTGATAGCATTAACTGCTCATGTTCTGGATGAGTTTAAGGTGAAGGCATTTGAAAGTGGCATGGATGACTATATCACCAAGCCTTTTGAAATGAGGGTGTTAGCAAACAAGCTCGTTGCTTATAGAAGAGGGGAGTCACCCTTGCCTAATGTGGTTGGAAGTTGATCTTAATATGAAGGTGCTGTTGGCTTCGGCAGAAATGAGTTGTCAGCGGCGCCGTATAAATTGAGATTTATCGGGCCGCTGTTTTTGTAAGGGGTTAGATATTCAAGAGTCGATTAATAATCGTGTCCAGAATAGATTGAAACGCCTGATAGTCCACCGTCACTTCGCCTTCTTCATTATTGCGAGTAGGCAGCCAGCTTAAGCGCATTAATAAAAAGCCGTGAACACATGCCGTGAAATCCAGCGCGCTCACTTTCTTATCCTCACCACAAACGCGATCAATCAAACTTTGCACGCGGTTATGCATGTCCTGAATTTCAGAAGGCAAGGCAAAATTTTGATTTACTGCAGCGCGATGATTCAATGGGTCGTAACCCAAAGGAACGGAGTGGTCACGCAACATTAAACGAAAATAGGCCGGGTGCTCACCTAAAAAGGTCAACATGTCCTGGGCGCCACGTTTTAATGTTTCGATGGGAGATTCGCCGGGCTTTGCCTGATACAGTTGGCTCATGCCTTTACTGATACGCGCACCCATGGCAGTGAGAATGTCTTCTCGGCCGCTAAAGTGTGCATAAACAGATGGAAGCTTGATCCCAATTTTATCTGCAACGTCCTGCAGTTTTAAATGTTCGATACCATGCAAAGCGGCAAGAGATTCCGCTTCATCAATGATTCGTTCTTTTGTGTTTCTACGTCTTGGTTTGCTGACTTGTAAATCATCGGCCATTTTGTTTTCGCCTCGTATTACAGGCTGTGCGACGTACTGCTCACACTCGCCTTTGCACCTAACAATATAAGTGTAGACGCCCGATGAAATTTGTTCAGATTTAATCAAAAAAAATTACGGAATTTGTATACCTTTTTGTTCGAACATGCCGACTAATTTTATTAGGGGTAATCCAATCAATGAATTAGGATCGTCGCCCTCTAACTTTTCAAACAAAGAAATTCCCAATCCTTCGGATTTAAAGCTGCCGGCACAGTTAAATGGGGCTTCTTTCTCCACATAACGCCGAATTTTCTCATCGCTTAACTGCCGAAAGTGCACACGAAAGGGCACCACGTCTAACAAAAGTTGTTTTGTCTTTGCATCATAAAGACACAGGCTGGTAAAAAAGGTGACCTGTTTACCGCTACTGGCTTTTAGTTGTGCCACTGCGTTCTCAAAATTGCCGGGTTTTCCATTGATGTTGCCATCCAATACAGAAACCTGGTCGCTGGCAATAATCAAAGCCTCAGGGAAAGTCACAGCCACAGCTTCTGCTTTTTTCACTGCCAGTCTTTTTACCAGTTCTTCTGGTGTTTCATTAGGCAGGGGGGTTTCATCGATATCTGGAGAGCAGGTCTCAAACTCATCCAGTATTTGTTGCAGAAGCTGTTTACGGAATGGCGAACTGGAGCCTAAAACGATTTGCGACACAAATGTCTCCAAAGCAATGAACTTTCAACGGGTTACAGGGTTCTAAATCCACGAATTCGGCGTCAAACCGAGGATTTTCAGGTTATTGGCTGGTATGAGTATGATCTCACAGCAAAAAACCGGCTTCCAGAGGCAAAAAAGCCCCCAAAATCTTTGACAGCTCACCACCTTGACCATAGAATTGCGCGCTTATGTTCGAGCACCCACTGCCAACTGCCATCAAACCCCTGAAACTTGCCAGACAAGAAGGCAAACTAAAGGGTTATATGCCCCTCAAGGAACTTAGCTTGTTGGCGGCAGATTGTGTATCCGATGAGGGTAGGGTGGAAGCCGACCTTTCCTTAAGGATGGAAGGGCCACGAGCTGAGATTCACGGCACGGCCAACGCCACAGTGTTTTTAACCTGCCAGCGTTGTTTAGAGGCCGCGGAAGTTAAGCTTGATGTGAATATTGATCTAGGCTTTGTGCAAACTGAAGATCAGGCCAAACAGCTTCCCAGTGATTTGGAGCCGGTCATGCTGGAAGAGGAAGAAATGCCTTTGGCCAGCTTACTCGAACAAGAGTTAATATTGGCGTTGCCCATAGTGGCTTATCACAGCAATTGCGAGCCCATTCCTTATCAAGGTGAAGACGAGCAGGCTGAAGTCAGCAACGTTGAAGAGAAACCCAACCCCTTCGCTGTGTTAGAACAGCTTAAGGGAAAAGTGAAAAAGACCGACAACTAAAACTACAGTTGCAACGGTAGTCAGGAGCAAGCAATGGCAGTTCAACAGAACCGTAAAACTCGATCCAAGCGTGGCATGCGTCGTTCACACGATGCTTTATCCAAAGATACGACTTTCCTATCTGAAGACGTAACAACGGGTGAAGTTCATCGTCGTCATCACGTGACAGCAGATGGTTTCTACCGTGGTCGTCAGGTTATTCCTAGCAAAGACGACGAATAAGCCATACTCTAAATGGTAACCCTTGCGGTTGACGCAATGGGCGGGGATCACGGTCCCCAGGTAACAGTACCCGCAGTCCTCAAGGCTCTGAATGCCCGTCAGGATTTGCGGGTTTTGTTGTTTGGTGCGAAGCCGCAAATCGAAGAGTACCTCGATGGCAGCCAAGCACGCCTGCAAATATTTCATACTGATGAGCATGTGGGCATGGGGGAATCTCCAGCTATAGCCCTGCGCAGCAAAAAAAAATCATCCATGGCACTAATGTTAAATGCGGTACGCGATGGTCAGGCCGATGGTTGTGTCAGTGCTGGTAACACCGGCGCGTTAATGGCTTTAAGTCGTCATATCTTAAAAACCTCAGAATCTATTGATCGTCCCGCCATTATTTCCGCTCTACCCAGAGAGGATGGCAAGAGCACATTGATTTTGGATTTGGGCGCTAATGTTACCTGCGATTCAGAGCAGCTACATCAGTTTGCCGTGATGGGGCAAGCGGTGGCGCAACTGCTAAATGGCAACCCGTTCCCACGGGTAGCATTATTGAATATCGGTAGTGAAGACATTAAAGGTAACGATCAGGTAAAGGCTGCTAGTGAATTGTTGCGCGCTGATCCCAGTATAAATTACGTTGGCTTTATAGAGGGCGTAGACCTGTTCCAAGACCGTGCAGATGTTGTAGTTTGCGATGGTTTTGTGGGAAATGTTGCTCTAAAAACCATTGAAGGTCTTGCGCGCTTTATTCTCACCGAAATGAAAAAAGAACTTTCTCGTTCCCTGTGGCGATCCTTTTTAGGTTGGCTGCTAAAACCCTTGTGGAGCAGTTTTGATGCTCGTATTAATCCCAGTAGATACAACGGTGCCGCGTTTGTTGGGTTGCAGGGCGTGGTGGTGAAAAGCCACGGCAACGCTAATAGCGATGAGTTTGTGCAAGCAATGCTGTCAGCACGAAGGTATGTGGAATTTCATCTACCAGAAAAAATAGAAAGCCTGATAAATGGCTAGTATGGCCTGCATGTAACATTAACTGATGGCAGGTTGCTAAATTTTGTTACTTTTGAAACGCGCACCTAAACGCGATGGCCGCTATTATGTGGCCAGATTCGTATAGTAGAAAATGTGATAGGATCATTCATGAAGCAAAACCTCGCCTTTGTATTTCCCGGTCAGGGCTCTCAATCTGTGGGCATGATGTCGGATCTGAACGAAGCTCACCCCGTTGTAAAAGAGACTTTCGATGAAGCCTCTGAAACGTTCGGTCAGGACATGTGGAAGTTGGCGCAAGAAGGCCCTCAAGAACTGCTGGCTCAAACTGAAATCACTCAGCCTATTATGTTTGTGGCGGGCGTTGCCGCTTGGCGTGCCTGGGAAAAGGCCAGTGATATTCGCCCTGCTTTAATGGCAGGTCACAGCTTGGGTGAATACAGCGCCTACGTGTGTTCCGGTTCTATCTCTCTACAAGAGGGTATCGCACTGGTAAAACGTCGTGGCGAGTTGATGCGCGATGCTTGCCCTGGTGGCCAAGGCAAAATGGCCGCCATCATAGGCTTGGATGATGACAAAACCATTTCTGTATGTGCCGATGCGGCACAAGGCCAAGTGGTACAGGCCGTAAACTTTAACGCCCCTGGACAAGTTGTGATCGCGGGTGATTCCGATGCAGTGGATCGTGCGGTAGAGCTTGCTAAAGAAGCCGGTGCCCGCAAAGCCATGCCCTTGGCGGTAAGTGTTCCCTGTCACTCGGATTTAATGAAGCCTGCGGCGGAAGAATTAGCAGAAAAGCTGCGCGCGACCACCATTAGTGCGCCATCTATTCCCGTGGTAAACAATATTGATGCTCAAATTGAGCTGGACCCTGAGAAGATTCGCGAAAAGTTAATCGTTCAGTTGTATAGTCCGGTTTTATGGGTGGCATCTGTGAACACCATGGTGGAAAAGGGCATAGAAGTTATGGTGGAATGCGGTCCCGGCAAAGTGCTGAGTGGTATGAACAAGCGGGTGTCCCGGTCCTTGTCAGTTTCTTCCATTCAAGATCAGGCAGGGTTAGAAAGCACACTAGCCTCGTTGTCAGAATAATAACAACGCAACAGAATTTTTAAGGAGTTTGGGATGTCTTTAGAAGGCAAAGTAGCATTAGTCACTGGCGCAAGCCGTGGAATTGGTCGTGCCATTGCGGAAGCTTTATTAAAGCAAGGCGCAATTGTGGTAGGTACGGCCACCACCGAATCCGGTGCCGAGAAAATCACCGACTATATTCAAGCGGCAGGCAAAGGTCAGGGCTTCTGCTTAAACGTGACCGATCCTGAGAATGTCAGCGCAGTAATGTCTGCCATTCAGGGGGAATTCGGTGCGCCCACCATTTTGGTGAATAACGCCGGCATTACCCGCGACAACCTCATGTTGCGCATGAAGGAAGATGAGTGGAATCAGGTGATCGACACCAATCTAACCGCTATTTTTCGCATGACCAAAGCCTGCTTAAAAGGTATGACTAAAGCTCGCTGGGGCCGAATCATCAATATCAGCTCCATAGTGGGTTCCATGGGTAATGCTGGACAGGCAAACTACAGCGCGGCTAAAGCGGGTCTGGAAGGCTTTACTCGTTCCTTGGCCAGCGAAGTGGGTTCTCGTAACATCACCGTCAATGCCGTAGCACCTGGCTTTATAGACACCGACATGACAAAAGACTTACCAGAAGCCAATAAAGAAGCTATGCTAGCCCAGATTCCCGTAGGGCGGCTGGGGCAACCCCAGGAAATCGCTGCTACGGTAGGCTTTTTGGCCTCTGAAGAATCTGGTTACATTACAGGAGCAACAATTCCTGTTAATGGTGGAATGTATATGTGATATAGTTCCCGGCACCGGTTTTTGATGCGGGTTGAGCCTATCCCTTTTGATGTATGGGCTGGCCGCAACGCTTTGTTTAAACTAAGAAAACCCCTAATTTAAGACTAATAGGGATCATTAACAGGAGATAAGAGTCAAATGAGTAGCAATATCGAAGAGCGCGTCAAGAAAATCGTAGCAGAACAGCTTGGCGTTAAACTGGAAGAGGTCACAACTGACGCTTCTTTCGTTGAAGATCTGGGGGCTGACTCTCTTGACACCGTAGAGTTGGTAATGGCTCTGGAAGAAGAATTCGAAACTGAAATTCCTGACGAAGAAGCTGAGAAAATCACCAAAGTTCAGGAAGCAATCGACTACGTGCAAGCAAATCTGTAAGCACGTTGACGAAACAAGAAAGCCGCTGTCTGCTCAGCGGCTTTTTTTTGCCTGAAAAGGGCCGAGAAACAACAAATTAGCGTAATATTTTAGAACTTCTGTTACGAAATCTTTTGAAAGACATTTCATCTATATATCAATAATGTAACAGAGGTAAACTAGCGTAAGCTGGTTTATATAGCCCTGAATTATGTAATTTTTTGGAGGAAACATCGTGAGCCGCAGAGTCGTGATCACTGGAATGGGAGCAGTAACGCCCTTAGGCAATAATGTTGAGCAAACCTGGAAAGGTTTGGTTGAGGGTAAGAGCGGGATCTCGCCCATAGACGGATACGATGTCTCTAACTACGCTACCAAGTTTGCTGGTCAAATTAAGGATCTGGACATTACCGAATACATGTCCGCTAAAGAAGCGCGCAAAATTGATCCATTTATTCAATATGGAATGGTTGCGGGCATTCAGGCGATTCAGGATTCTGGCATTGAAATTACCGATGAGAATCGCAAACGTATTGGTGTTGCCGTGGGTTCCGGTATTGGTGGAATCGGCACCATTGAAAAGAACAAGGAAGTGCTGGAGAAGGGTGGTCCGCGAAAGGTAAGTCCTTTCTTAGTGCCTGGCTCTATCATAAATATGATCTCCGGCAATCTTTCCATAATGTTTGGTTTGCAAGGTCCTAACTGGGCGATTACCACGGCCTGTACTACAGCCACTCACTGTATTGGTTACGCTTCACGTATGATCAAATACGGTGATGTGGACGTAATGGTAGCCGGTGCTGGTGAATGTGGTTCTTCTCCATTGGGGATGGCTGGCTTCGTTGCAGCACGTGCGCTTTCCACTCGTAATGATGATCCTCAAGGCGCGAGTCGTCCCTGGGATAAAGATCGTGATGGCTTTGTGCTGGCCGATGGCGCTGGTGTGGTGATTTTGGAAGAATATGAACACGCCAAAAAGCGCGGTGCGAAAATTTATGGCGAATTGATTGGCTTTGGTGCCAGCAGCGATGCCCACCATATTACAGCTCCTCCGGAAGATGGGCGTGGTGCAGCAGATTCCATGATTAATGCGCTCAACGATTCCGGTATCGATTACAGTACTGTGGATTACATTAATGCTCATGGCACTTCCACTTTGGCTGGCGATATCGCTGAAACCAATGCAGTGAAATCAGTATTTGGCTCTCATGCCTATGATCTTTCCGTAAGTTCCACCAAGTCCATGGTAGGCCATTTGCTGGGTGCTGCGGGTGGTGTGGAAGCTGTTTTCACTTTACTCGCCATGCAAAATCAGGTGGCGCCACCCACTATAAACTTGGAAAACCCCGATGAAGGTTGCGACTTGGATTACGTGCCCAACGTAGCCAAAGAACGCAAGATCGAGGTTGCGCTGTCCAACTCCTTTGGATTTGGTGGCACCAACGGCACTCTCGTATTCAAGCGTGTCTAAATCCGAAATAACCTTTCCTACGTGGATTAACGGGCAACCCAATTCTGAGTTGCCCGCTAACGATCGTGGCCTAGCCTATGGTGACGGCCTATTCGAAACCATTCGTATCACACAGCAGGGTGCCGTGTTGCTTGAACAGCATATACAGCGCTTACAGTGTGGGATAGAGCGCCTTTCCATTAGGTGTGACTGGGTTGCGTTACAGCAACAAATTGCCACGTATCTTGCTCAAGTAGAAAGCCAAAATGCAACCGGCATTGTAAAAATCATTGTAACCCGTGGCAGTGGTGGGCGGGGCTATTCCCCTCAGAGTATATCCGGCCCCACTTCCATTATGAGTTTCCATCCTGCAGCCGATTATCCTGAAAGTTATTCTCAGAAGGGTATATCCGTGTTTCCATGCCAGACCCGTTTAGCGAATGATCCGCAATTGGCGGGAATCAAACACCTTAACCGCTTAACCCAGGTGTTAGCACGGCAGGAATGGAATGATAGTCAATATCAGGAAGGCCTGATGTTGGATTATCAAGGCAATGTAATTGAAGGCGTGTTTAGCAATCTGTTTCTGGTGTGTGATAGTCAAGTCATTACCCCGGAGCTTAGCCAGTGTGGCGTAAAGGGCGTTATGCGTGATTGGCTGATACAGCAGTTTCAGCGACAAGGGGTTATGGTAAAGGAAACCTCAGTCACATTAGCGCAATTTGAACTTGCTGAAGAGTGCTTTTTTTGCAACAGTGTTTTTGGTGTGTGGCCCATTCAGCGTTATGAAGACAGAGTATGGGCCGTTGGCCATCATACCCGTCAAGCCCAGCAGTGGGTAAAAGAACACTGGAATATATGAAGCGTTTTTTTCAATTGATCGTCTTGTTGGCAGTGGCGGTTGTCATTGCTGCTTTTGCATTTGTGCAATATCTACAGTCCTGGGCTGATTCTCCTTTGCCTCTTCAGCAGGCTACGGTGCTGGATGTTCCTGCGGGTTCCTCTTTCTATCGTTTATCCAAACAACTGGAAAAAGATGGCTGGATTACCGATGCCCGCATGTTGCGTTGGTATTTGCGTATCAAGCGTAATGATCATTATCTACAAGCAGGCGAATACAATATTGCCCCCGGCACTACGCTGGCGCAGCTGATTAAAAAACTGCAGTCTGGGGATGTGATTCAATATTCCGTGACCCTGATTAACGGCAATACCGTGAAAGAATTTCTGGCTTCGCTCGCTGGGAATAAAGATCTAAAGCAAACCTTAGCGGGTAAAACACCAAAGCAAATACTCGCCATGCTGGATTCCGAGCATTCTCACCCTGAAGGCTTGTTTTATCCTGACACCTATTTTTTTCATAAAGGTGAGACCGATTTCGGTATTTTAAAGCGCGCCTATATGCGCATGCAGGAACAACTGCAAAACGCCTGGAACGAAAAAGAGGAAAACCTGCCATACGCTTCCGCTTATGAAGCTTTGATCATGGCTTCCATTGTGGAAAAGGAAACCGCTGTACCCAGTGAACGAGCACTCATAGCAGGGGTGTTTGTAAACCGTCTGCGTAAAAAAATGCGTCTGCAGACAGATCCCACGGTAATCTATGGTTTGGGTGATCAGTACAAAGGCAATATCACTCGCAAGCACTTAAAAGCCTACACCCCATACAACACTTATCGTATCAACGGCTTGCCGCCTACACCCATTGCCAATCCTGCTTTACCCGCAATCGAGGCGGCACTACACCCGAAAAAGACAAACGCGTTATACTTCGTGGCTAAGGGCGATGGCAGCCACCACTTTTCCAACACCTTGGAAGAGCATCAGAAGGCCGTGCGACAGTATCAGTGGAAGCGCCGCTCCGATTATCGTTCCACACCCCAATAAAACCCAATGCAGAAAAAGCCAGTTCTATGACAACAGCACACCCTGGAAAATTTATAACAGTGGAAGGCACCGAAGGCGTAGGCAAAACCACCAATATCGAATTTATTCAGCAGTGGTTGAGCAATAATGGAATTGACTACGTTGCCACTCGCGAGCCTGGTGGAACGCCGTTGGCGGAGCAGCTGCGAGAGCTGCTATTGCAACCTCGTGATGAGCCAGTCAATCAAGAAGCCGAGCTTCTTATGGTGTTTGCGGCACGGGCGCAACACTTAAATCAGGTCATTATTCCAGCGCTACAAGCGGGTAAATGGGTGTTGTGTGATCGCTTCACAGACGCCACCTACGCCTACCAGGGCGGCGGGCGGCAGATGGATGTCCAAACCATAGCCACCTTGGAAACCCTTGTGCAGAAGTCTTTACGCCCAGATGCCGTGTTGTTGCTGGACATTCCCGTGGAAATCGGACTGGAGAGAGCGCGAGGTCGAGGCGCATTGGATCGGTTTGAACAGGAAGACTTGGCGTTTTTCGAGCGGGTGCGTAGCGCCTATTTACAACGAGCGCAAAATCAATCCAACTACCATGTTTTGGATGCCAGCAATCCCTTGGATCAGGTACAGCAACAGTTGCATCAGGTGCTGGAGCAGCTGCATGGGAGGCTTGCCTCATGCTAGCGGAGCTGAACCACATCCAAGTGCCTTTACCCTGGCAGCAGGAGCAATGGCAGGGGTTGTTGGCCCGTTGCCACGCGGGAACAGCGCCCCACGCTTTGTTGCTACGGGGTGAGCCCGGTACGGGCAAAGGGCAATTTGCTTTAGCGCTAGCGCAATACTTGCTTTGCGATTCTCCTGTGGCCGATACCGCCTGTGGCAAATGCAAAGGCTGTCAGCTTAACTTGGCGGGCACCCATCCTGACATGGAAATCATTGAGCCAGAAGAGCAGGGTAAAGCCATCAAGGTGGACCAAATTCGATCAGTGGTGGGTTTTGTCAGCAAAAAAGCCCAGTTGGATGGCTTTCGTATTGTGGTTCTGTGCCCTGCGGAGGCCATGAATGTAAACGCCTCCAATGCCCTGCTGAAATCCCTTGAGGAGCCAGGGGAAAATACCCTGCTGGTACTGGTTTCTCATCAAATCAGTGGCGTTTTGGCCACCATTCGTAGTCGATGTCAGGTGATGGACTTTCCCATCCCTGAGCGCACCACCGCCTCTCATTGGCTCAACACCGTAGTGGGTGATGAGCACAAAACCGAAAAACTCCTAAATGTGGCTGGAGGTGCACCGGTAAAGGCGTTGCAGCTCAATGACAGCGAGTGGTTAGGGGAGCGTGGTAACGTACTTCAGCAGTGGTTGGCGGTGCTATCTGGCAAACGTGACCCCGTGCGTACAGCAGAAAGCTGGGCCCAATACCCAATTCGTGAGCTTCTGGCTTGGCTTTTGGCCTGGCAGATAGATATGGTGAAGCTGGTGGCCCAGTCTCATGATCAGGTGTTGAATCAGGATTTGGTGAAGGACCTTGAGTAGGCCAGTTTCATGGTGAACCCCAGCCGACTGTTTGCCT
This sequence comes from Ketobacter sp., assembly GCA_041626995.1. Lineage (GTDB taxonomy): Bacteria > Pseudomonadota > Gammaproteobacteria > Pseudomonadales > Ketobacteraceae > Ketobacter. Next base: position 11,151 of record JBFKSL010000075.1, read on the forward strand.
GCCACGACCACCTGATTAAGGTGAAATCCCTGCTACAAAGCCAGGCCAATCCTAATCCACAATTGCTGTTGGAAGAAATATTGTTGAAATGGTCACAGGCTCGTGGTGCCTAACTGGCATTGGGGTTGCTTGATGCTAAACTTGTAACTATTGGGATTTGGTGAAAAAATCCTACACTAAAACAAATAATTAGCGGATACATTATGGCGATCGGTGGATCACGAAGCGGTATTCTTTCCCTCACCATTAAAGATAAAGCGGTTCTTTACGCTGCCTATATGCCTTTTATCAAGAACGGAGGCTTGTTCATTCCCACCAATAAGCAATACAAGTTGGGGGAAGAGGTTTTCTTACTGCTGAACCTGATGGAAGAAACAGAAAAGATTCCTGTGGCAGGAAAGATCGTCTGGGTAACGCCGAAAGGTGCTCAAGGCAACCGAGCTGCAGGCATTGGCGTACAGTTCAACGATCAAGACGACACCGCTCGCAATAAAATTGAAACCTACCTGGCCGGTGCGTTGGAATCCGATCGTCCTACTCATACCATGTAACCACAGCTATTGCTCGAATCAAGCCTCCCATCCATGTAAAATTCCACCCCAATAACGTATAGAGTATTGGGGTTCATTAAAAATGTTGGTTGATTCCCACTGTCACCTGGATAAATTGGATCTGTCTTCCTATGGCGGTGATCTTA
>JBFKSL010000076.1:0-11702 GCA_041626995.1 Ketobacter sp.
ACATTCTTAATGGCCTGATCATAATCACCTAAAGCTCGATACCAATCAGAAAGCAACCGCCATGCATCATAATAATATGGAAACCGTTCTGTGAGCGGCTCCATTAATTCTATCGCTTCTTTATAGCGCTGATACTTAGCCTCCATCCAGGCCTCAAAAGCCAGAAGTGATACCGGTGGATGTCCGTTCCATTTGCCATCATGTACTAACTCTTTAACTGCACCGATCTGGTTTAATGCAAACAAAGCACGACATTTTACAAGATTGACATCTTCGTGCTTTGGATGGTGTTGAAGAGCCTGATCCAAATAGACCAAACGCTGATCCAGATCTTCTTCAAATTCCGCCAGCTTGCACCAAACGGTAACAATATGAGGCTGTTCTTTTAAAATGGACTTAGCCAAATCTTTAGCTGCATCTGGGGAATCCGTAGCCTTTACTAAACCACAATAACGATCCCATGCCCATTCGTATCGGGGATCTAACTCCAGGGCCTTTTTCAAGTGGGCTATTGCCCGTTCGGTTTGTCCGTTGTTCGCAGTCAGATCTGCAACACAACCATGAAGCGTCGAGTTTGTTGGGGCATATTTAAGCGCGTTCTGAAGTAACGTCAAAGCATCGTCAAAATGTTTTTGTGCTTCAAGCACGTCGGCCAAACGAAGTATTGCCGTTTCCCATTGCGGGTTTTGGCGCAATGCTTCTCTTAGATCTTTCTCGGCTTCAGCTAAGCGTTGAGCAACAAAATGAATATTTGCTCTGCCTAAATATAACCGAGGCAACAATGGGAACTTTTTAATGGCTTTATTGGCAGCCAGAGCTGCCTGATCCAAACGATTCATGGTGGAAAGGTGCGAAAACAGCGCAAACCAGGATTGCCAAAGATCTGGGCGAAGCTCCACTGCTTTTTCCAGGAACGCCAAAAGCTCCTCATCTTTCACTAAATTACGAGCCACTTCTCGATACTCGAGAATGCCATTGCCATAGCTTGTTTGCTTCATTAATTGATCGAGCATATAGCCAAGCTCTTCTTGCTTTTCTTCAAAGCTGTCTCGACAACGCAATAAACGATCAAATATGCCATCAGAATCCACTGAATATTCTAATGTTTTCCGATAGATTTGGTGGGCTTTCTCAATCTGATCCAACTGAAAATAAACATCCCCCAATGTAGTAGACACATCAATGTTGTAGGGATTAATGTCATGGGCTGTTTGCGCTGAAGTTTTCGCTTGCTCAAATTGATTTTGGCGCATTTGGATTCTTGCCAAACGCACATAGCCTTCATAGAGCGCTGGATGAATCTCAATAATTTTTCGGCAGAATTCTTCCTGCTCTGCCAAGCTTTTCTCAAACAACCAGTCTAAACGCATAAACAAAAGAGCTTTATCCTGTTCGTTCAATCGCAATCTTGAATCTATAAATTTAATAGCTTCTTCACTGCCACGATGACGTCCCAACAAGGCTGCCTGAGATTCAATAACGCCATAATTGAGAGGTTGGCGCTGCAATATTTTTTCATTGAAGCCAATTTCTTTTTCCCAATCGCTGCGATGACGTGAAATATCAGCAGCCAAAGACAAACGAGCTACTTCAGACAATTTATCTTTCTTGTTATTGAATAGCTCTGCAGATTTCTGCGTTTTGCCGTTATATAGATACCCTCTCACTAAGCGCTCAATAACCTGACCGTTATCGGGGTGAAGCTTTAATGCCTTTTCCATTACATCTAGAGCCTGTTCATTCAATGACAAAGCTTCCAGTGCGTAATAAAGACTTTCAAATGGATAGACAGATTGTTTTCCTAACTCTTGAACCCGATGCTTTAATCTCTCCAACGCTTCATCGGTACGCTTTAAAAAACGAGCGGCCTTAAAATAACTGTTTATGTAACCTTCATGTTTGTCCTCAAGGGTTGAGCACAAACGATAAAACTCGAAGGCTTGTTCATGATCCTCTTTATCCCAAAAAACATTAGCCAAATTCCATAGCGCCGCCGCATTGGTGGGCTGGTAGCGCAGTGTGTAGGCCAACAACGATTGACTGCGTTTTGCCTGCCGGTTATCGGCAGACAATTGATAGGCTAACAGCTCGGCAAGCAAAGGGTGAGGTGCAGCCCCAGCCCGTGCGATTTCAGCTTCGAGAAAATCAATTTGAGCCTGATAGCGCCCCAGCCGACCTAAAATGTGGGATTTGTCTGCCAACAGATTTAAATCATCAGGAAACTGCTCTAGCAAATCATCCACCACACTTAACTCAGATAATTGATCACAGTTATATCTTGCCAGGGTTCGTTTAGCCTGTAACGTTAGGCGGTGATTGTTATCACGCAAAGCCATGTCAGATAGTTTGTTTTGCGCATCATCCCGGTTGTGTTTTTCCAAAGCCTCAATTAACTGATAATAATCATCGTAAAATTCGCTATCGGGGAACACTATGTCGTTAAAGCGGTGAACTTCAGACTTTGGAATTAGCGCCAAGCAACGAGGCCCGGATGAGCGACATTGTTCTCCCAATTCGTCTATAAGAAACTCTTGAAGTGCTGGATAGAATGGATCACGAATAAGATAAATGCCGCGCCGTTTGTCATAACCCACCACTGCCTGCAAGTGGGCTGACTGAGGCGCCACTGTTGATAATGTAAAAGGAATACCTTGATCAATCAGGGCAAACGCTGTTTCCGGCTGCAACTTGAATTCACGAATTTCCCAGCCCTGCTCGATGGCCCATCGACGTTCCGCATGGTTTGGCGTTCCGTCGTAGCATATTTCTTCCACTACACCCAGATGATCTATTTCTTTGCCCCAGTATTTCGAAATAGCGGTTAATGTGGCGGGAGCGCAAGTCATGTGATGTTGACGAACAAACGGTACATCAAGTACTACTTGTTTTTGGCTTTCATCTGCCTTGCGAATATTGTCGCGTATTTTTTTGTAATAGGACGATTTGACGTTCTGCAATGCATCGCACGCTTCAACAAGGTTTCCCTTCTTGAACGCAAGCTCATGAGCAGCTACAGAAAACCCACCGTCCATAGAGTCTTCATTGGCAGGCAAAAGGTTCTTTGCTCTTGCCACACATTGCTCTGACAACTCAACCTGACCTTCATCGTAATAAAGGCGGTAGAGCTGCAAGGCTACGGAAATGCTTTCGATTTTAAGAAGGTGCTCACTTAAAAGATCAATCGCCTGCTCATTTTTATGCTCGAGCGTTTTTAAGTGCGCGCCATACTGAATTGCGGCCCGATGATTTCGCTGCATTAAGCGCTGGTTTCGCTCTCTTGCTATATCATATTTATCTTGCGCTACATCCAGGTAGACTTGCTCCATCTGCACCCTTGGATTTTCGGAATCCAAAGACAATGCCATCGCCATATAATTTTTTGCGGTTTCCCAATCACGATACTGTGAATAGATTGCTGTATGAAGCGCAAACCACTCCGCACGTAGACTTTCTGGAGCAGATTCTAGTTTTCCAAAAACCTTTAATAAATGCAGTGCCTTTAACGGGCCCCTTCGATCAAATATGGCCCAGACATAATGATAAATGGCATGGGGGCTTGTTTTATCTTTTCTCCACAGCCAATAACGACAAGCGAGTGTTTTTCTGCGCAACCCCAAGCCATTAAATATCTCTATAGCTACAAGCAGCTGATCTACCTGTTTCCAGGTTCGGTAACTTCCCCATTTTTCCTCTGCCGCATCCAAGGCCTTGCGGAATTGATTATCACGAAGAAGATTATCGATGGTTTTTATTTTGGTTTCTTGCAACTGGATCGTCATGAAATTGATTCCTTAATTCGCACCACCTTGCTTAAAACAATTTCTGGTGCCCTCACCCCAAATATAAAAAGTTTAGTCAGCGCTAAACCGACCCAACACACCCGATCAAGAAAACTGACAATAACAGAGTGATTTCTGTGCAGAAGGTCACATATTCATTCCGTACGTCTTTAGCCATACAGACACAAAAAGCGAAAAGAAAGCTATTGCCAGTTGAGTTTCCACCGCTACAATCCCCGCCATTTATAGGCTTTTGCACCAAAAAGGGGCTGACTATGCAGTTCCATAACTCAAAAGCGCTAACAGTTTCTTTTTACTTTCAATAAATTGGGAGGGTAACCTCATGCCTTTACACCGTATCGTTATTGTTGGGGGCGGCGCCGGCGGGCTGGAATTAGCCACGCTGCTCGGCAACAAAGCGGGAAAAAAGAAACGCGCGCATATCACTCTTGTGGATGCCAACATGACGCATTTGTGGAAACCACGCTTGCACGAAGTTGCCGCCGGTGTACTCAACGCTGATGTGGACGAGCTGAATTATGTGGCCCATGCCAAACGCCATCATTTCCATTTTGTGATGGGGAGAATGTGTGGCCTTGATCGCGATGCCAAGCAGTTAATTTTATCGGCTCATAACGATGGCAATGAAGAAATTTTGCCAGAACGGCGTTTGCAATATGACACATTGGTGATTGCTATTGGTAGTAATACCAATGATTTCGGCACTAAGGGCGCGAGCGAGCATTGCATTTTTCTGGATCGTCGAGAGGCAGCAGAAAGTTTTCACCGCAAGTTTTTAAATGAATATTTGAAAGCCAGCCAAGATCCATCCGCAGAACCCAAGCATTGCAATATCGCTATTGTGGGTGCAGGTGCCACGGGTGTGGAATTAGCTGCCGAATTAAATCACTCTGCCCATGAATTGGTTGAATACGGCTTTGATCAAATCAAACCGGAGAACTTAACCATTACCATTGTGGAAGCATCCAACCGGGTACTGCCCGTTTTATCTGAATCTGCCTCTGCTGCCATTTTGCGTCAGCTGCAATCATTAAAAATTAATGTACTCACCAATGAAATGGTAACGGAAATTACGGCAGATGGCTTGCACATGAAAAGCGGAAAATTTATTCCTGCCTATTTAAAAGTGTGGAGTGCAGGTGTAAAAGCACCAGACTTTTTAAATGGCATTGCAGGTTTAGAAAGTAATCGCACCAATCAATTGGTGGTGAAGAACACTTTACAAACCACGCGAGACGAATCCATTTTTGCCTTTGGTGATTGTGCTCAGTGCCCTCGCCAGGATACAGACACACCTGTTCCGCCCCGCGCGCAATCCGCTCACCAACAAGCTTTGATACTGGCTAAATCGTTACTAGGCATGCTAGATGGCAAGCCCCTTAAAACCTTTATATACGAAGATAAAGGCTCACTGATTTCCTTAAGTAAAGGTGGTAGCGTGGGCAACATCATGGGCAACCTAAGCAAAGATTTCACGTTTGAAGGAAAAGTTGCGCGACTAATGTATATAACGTTATACCGCATGCACCAATTCACTCTGCATGGAGTATTCAGAACATTACTTTTGATTTTACGGGATAGAATTAATCGTCGGGCCAGCCCAACGCTAAAACTACATTAGCATTACAAAAAAAATACTCGCCAAAGGCAGCCCAATCTGCCAATGGCGAGAGCATTCAATCTAGAAATGCCAAAAGAGAAGAAGTTCGAAAAGTTAGGCGTATTCTAGCCAAAGCATTAACAGGATAAACTGGCCAATACCTACAAGTTGATTGGCCAAACCGAACAATACAAATGATTTAATCAAACTGGCAATCGTAGCGGCGACGGCGGGAACGGATATTTAAACCTGGAAGGGATTCCAACACACTCTGCAATTGAGGGTGATCGTTGGTGTCACCTTTTTCTATTCCTAACGCAGTTAACAAAAGGTCTTCTGACGACACTCCACCTTGCCTTAATTGAATGCCCGTTTTTTTGCGAGCAGCAATGGAAGCTGGCCGATAAGCATTAAGTGTAAACAAGTTGTTACAGTCTGCACCGCGCTGTTGCTTACATTGCTTTTGCGCTGCAATACGCCAGGTTTTTAAACTTTCACAAGAAACCCCATATTGATCCTGACAGTCTTTATCAAACGCCACTTCGTCGCAAAAAAAACCATGTTCATTTAAACATTGCCAATCGTAACTGGATACTTGTTCATGCAAGGGAAACGGCTTTCCGATGTCCTGCTGGGTAAGAATGGGCGGACGGTGATCCAGCAAATAATAGGGCGAATCACATGGATCACCCAAGCGCTGCTCTTCACATTGTTGATGCAAACACACTTTCCAGTAATACATCTCCTTGCACTCTACCCCATAACGCAATACGCACACCCGTTCCTGTTCCGGCGTAAAGCATTCACCGATGATGCCTTCACATAAATCTTCTTCATTAGCGTCGCTGGAAGTTCGTGTGCTGTATTTTTTCGCCTTGTTGCGAAAAACAGGATTCAATTCTGACGATTGCTCGATTATTTTCTGTTTCCACTGTTCTGCTTTTTCTGGTGGGGCCACTTGCACCCCCAACGGCGTAGTATCCGGTTTCATTATTTTGATTTGAGCGTCTTCCGGTGGCTCATCACCAAAATGGATATTGCCACGCTCATCTTTCCATTGATAAATTTCAGCAAAAGAGACAGCCATGCCACTGCTTAATAGTAAAAACAGAAGAAAATGGAGCCCCACATTGTTCTTACTCATTTTGCTGTCCATATTGATGCAGTATTTCAGTTAGGTAACGGGTGGCCGGGCCTGCGCCATCTTTATCTTTATACACTAAGTATAGTTGTACAAAGCGGGAAGCCCCCTGCTCCAAATTTACCGCTTTCAACTTACCCGTTTTTAATTCTTCTTCGATATGGCGCACAGGTATCCAGGCAAACCCCAACCCTTGCCCAATGGCTCGAATAGCGGTGGACATGTTGGTTACGGTCCAGCGCTGTTCTGCCTCAAGCCAAGGTGCATTTTGTTTACGCTGTTGGCCTGAATCGCGGGTGACAATTTGTCGCTGCTGCTTAAGATCCTCATGACTCACTTTACGTGACAATTGATTAAGCGGATGTTCCCGTGCTGCCACGCACACCAACTCAATTCGCATTAACGCGTTACCCACAAAACCACTGGGGACAGTTGCGGTAATCAGCACATCCACTGCACCTGCCAACAATAAATCATGTCCGCCGGACATCACCGTTTCCATTACCTCTATCCGGGTGTCGGGATACTGTTTGGAAAACTCGTCCATCATCAGGAACAGATCATTGTGCAGGAACAACACATCCACGGCCAAGTTCACCACCGCCTCCACCCCCAGCGAAAGGCTGTGAGCGACACGTTCGATCAAGGCCGCATCCTCCAGCAATTGCTTACTGCGACGCAGCAACACCTCGCCCTCTTTGGTGAGTTGGGCTTTTCTTCCCTCCACCCGAAGCACGTTAACCCCCAGGGAATGCTCCAGTTTTTGCACGGCATAACTGAGCGTAGATTGTGATTTATGCAACTGCTCAGCCGCCTGAGCATAACCACCACACTCCACCACAGCCTGAAACGCTTTCCATTGATCCAAAGTTACTTTGGAAGACACAGCCTAACCCCTACTTACTTTCGAATTTATCGATACATATTAACGATTATTTGACATTTTAATTCAATATTTTCGATTTATTATACACCTATACCCAATACAAACAGCCAAGGAGCTAACACATGGACTTACTACACATCAGCAGCAGCCTTTTTTCCGATCATGGTAATTCTTCTCAGCTGGCCAAACACTTTGTACAACAGTGGCAGAAGGCATATCCAGGCTCCAGCTCCACAACCAGAGACCTTGGCGTAAACCCGGTTCCCCACCTGGATGCCGCAACCTTTCAAGCAGCAGGCACCGACCCGGCACAACGCAATGATCAACAACAGGCCGCTGCGCAACTGGCCGATACTCTTATCGAAGAACTACACAGCAGCGATGTACTGTTATTAAGCGTTCCCATGTATAACTTTGGCATTCCCTCAACCCTGAAGGCTTGGATTGATCATGTGGCAAGGGCTGGGGCCACCTTTAAGTACACTGAAAATGGCCCTGTTGGTCTGCTGAAAGGTAAAACTGCTTACGTGTTGGCTGCCCGTGGTGGTGCTTATGCGGGAACAGAAAAGGATACCCAAACACCCTACCTAAAAACTCTGTTGAATTTTTTAGGCATTACCGACGTGCATTTTGTCTATGCCGAAAAGCTGGCTATGGGCGATAACAAAGACAATAGTCTGAACCAAGCAAAAGCAGAAATTGATGCATTGATTGCAAACCATAAAGGTGAGGACAATGAACAGTAGAATGCTTAAAGCACACCCGGCGTCGGATGGCGCTGGGGTCAAAATAAATCGGGTGAATCCTGCTGGAAATTTTGCACTGATGGATCCGTTTCTGATGCTGGATGAAATCCGCTCCAACGATGCAGAAGATTATGGAGCGGGCTTCCCAGCCCATCCTCATCGTGGCTTTGAAACCATTACCTATATGCGCCAAGGGCAGTTGGAACACGAAGATCATATGGGCAATACAGGCATCATTAGCGACGGTGGTGCCCAATGGATGACTGCAGGGCGAGGTGTGATTCATTCAGAAATGCCCAAGCAAACCCAAGGCGCATTCCACGGTTTTCAATTGTGGCTGAATCTTCCTGCTGAAGAAAAAATGCGTGCAGCCGAATATCACGATATTTCCGTGGAGCAAATTCCAATCTTAACCGTGGGCGGCCATCAGGTTCGCGTGCTGGCAGGAAAGGTTTCGATTCAAGGACAAGATGCAACCGGCCCCATTGATGGCCGTGCCACCAAGCCTTTGCTTTTGGATATCGCACTTAACGAATCAACACCGCTTATGTTACCGGACTTTTCCCAATCCAAAAAGATGATCTATGTGTATGAAGGTGAAATAACGCTAAGAGGTGAAACCATCCCAAAAAACACGCTGGCTATTTTAGATCTAAGCCACACTGAGATCGCCGCACCCAATAAAGCAAAAGCACTATTACTTGGAGGCGAGCCGTTAAACGAGCCTGTGGTGCAATATGGCCCGTTCGTAATGAACAATCGCGAACAGATTGAACAAGCCATTCACGATTATCAAGCCGGTGTACTTACGGGCGTTTAACGCAAGCGTTCGCGGAAAAAATCCACCATGGTGTCGTAGGCTTTGCGCGTGGGATGGTTGGGTTTATCAACGAAATCGATGGTCAGCACCGAATGGGCTTTCATGGGAATGCGATGTTGATTAAACAACGAGGAATCGATATCAATACGGCGGAAGTTTTCCCCCAGCTGATCCTGCAAATAGTCAAACCGCGCACGTGGACACATCACATCATGAGTAAAACGCATTCCCAATAAAGTCACATTGTCTTTTTTCAATCGAGCAAAAGAGGCTTGCAGATCTTTGTCGGTGGCACCCACTGTTGCCCTGGCTTTTTTGCCAAGCATGCCATCAGCATTGCCCGGCTGGCAGGATACTGGGGCGGCAACGGATTCATCCACCATCAACGTCAGCACAAAACCACCAGTGAAGCACATTCCAATGGCGCCAACCGGCACGCCATTGCAGTCGGCTTGAATTTTACGGCACAAGGCACGTAACCAATCCGCTATGGGGCCACGGCGACGATTCGCCAATACTCGAAACTCACGACTAACACAGACTTTTAAAAAGTTTTTACCCGGCTCAAATGGTGAATAGGGCTCACCAAACATCACCGGCAAGTACACGGTAAAGCCATCGGCGTGCAAACGCTCAGCCAGCTCCATTGTGTGTTTGGTCATACCCGGCAATTCCTGAATAATCATCACGCCGGGCTTATCACATTCTCCTTTTCGCAAAACACGATGAGAAATTCCTCCGGCTCGAAATTGAAACTGCTCAAATCCTGGTACAACTTTCATTAATGATGCTCGTGATGCTTGTGGTGGTCGTGATGATGATCGCCATGACGATGATGTTCATCTTTGCCTTTTTTCACTTCAAACATAGCTTTTAACTCTTCACCATTTTTAAAGCGCAGGGTAACGGCCACCTTGTCGTCTTTATTGAGTGGATTAACCAAATCAATAAACATTAAATGCCTTCCACCGGGAGCAAATTCAGTACAACTTCCCGCGGGCATCTCCACGCTCTGAATTTGTTTCATGGTGGAAGCCCCATTGCTCTCTTCCACCGTATGCATCTCTACCACTTTGGCTGCTGGGCTGCTCACAGCCACCAGCGCATTATCGGCATCGGTTTTATTGCACATCCGAAAATAACCTGCCGTGGTTACACTTACCGGCGGCACCATCCGTACCCAAGGGTCTTCCACTCGTAGCCCGGTTTTTGCCATCGCCACACTGCTGATCACAAGTAACACTGCACTTACACTGACTTTCATTAGCTTAATCATCTAAAAGGCTCTCCACACCATCCACAATTTTTTCGATGGAATCTGACTTACCATACAGCGCCCGCACCCGGCCCTGTTGATCCAGCAAGTACACATAATCGCTATGGGTATACAAGGTACCCGCTGCCGAATTGCTTTTATTGGCGATGGCAATCACACCATACTGCTTGGCCACCTTAGTTAAGGCTTCCTCCGTTCCGGTGAAGCCCACAAAGTCCTTACCGAAGTACGTTAGATATTGCTGCAGGCGATCCACCGTATCCCGCTCAGGGTCAAAGGTAATAAACACGGGTTGTGCTTTGGAGCGTTCATCTTCCAATTCGTTCATCACCACCGCCATGCGGTTTAACACCATGGGGCAAATATCCGGACAGAACGTGTAGCCAAAATTCAACAGCACCACCTTGCCCTTAAATTTCGATAAACTGACCTCCCCCCCCAGGGTGGAAGACAGGGTAAAATCCCCACCCAGTTTGGTGTTTACGGGCAACTCACTGGCCCAAACCGGCCCCGCCAGCCACATCAACACCAACAACATCACTTTATGCACTGCGCTTACCCTCTGAATTTGCACTGTTTTTTCCTCGTCTGATACTACCCCATTCGCGCCGGTACAGAAACTGTGAAAAGCAGGGCGCTCCCCTGTATAATGCGCCTCCCATGTTTTGCATCCTTGAATATCACCATGCGCAAAAAGTTGTTTATTGAAACCCACGGCTGCCAGATGAACGAATACGATTCCAATCGTATGGCGGATCTATTGGGCGATTCTTACCAGTTGGAACTGACTGACGACGCCAGCGAAGCGGACGTTCTGTTACTGAACACGTGCTCCATTCGGGAGAAAGCCCAGGAGAAGGTATTCCACCAACTGGGGCGGTGGAAGAAACTCAAGGACAAAAATCCCGAACTGGTGATTGGTGTCGGTGGCTGTGTCGCCAGCCAGGAAGGCGACGCCATTCGCACACGGGCACCCTATGTGGATATGGTGTTTGGCCCACAAACCTTACATCGCCTGCCCAACATGATTGAAACCGTCGACATCACCCACGAAGCGGTGGTGGACGTGAGCTTTCCCGAAATCGAAAAATTCGACAAGCTGCCCGAACCTAGCGTGGACGGCCCTAAAGCGTTCGTATCCATTATGGAAGGTTGCAGCAAGTACTGCACTTTCTGTGTCGTGCCTTACACTCGCGGAGAAGAAATCAGTCGCCGCTTTGAAGATGTGATGCACGAAGTGGAGCACTTAGCCAGCTTAGGCGTACGCGAAGTGAATCTTCTAGGCCAGAACGTGAACGCTTTCCGCGGCGAAAACGCCGAAGGCGAGATCGTGGATTTAGCGGAGTTAATCGAAGCCGTAGCCAAGGTGCCAGGCATTGGCCGCATTCGCTTTACCACCAGCCACCCAGTGGAGTTCACCGACGCTCTGATTG
>JBFKSL010000077.1:0-11650 GCA_041626995.1 Ketobacter sp.
AGCAGAAGATAGCCCCTCACTACAGCAATATTACGATGCTGTGTTATCGAATCTGAATTGCGAGGCCACCTTGTGCGACGATGGCCAACACGCATGGCAAGTATTAAGAAAAGATCCCGATTTCGATCTGATTATTTCCGACATTTTCATGCCCATTATGGATGGAAAAGAGTTGTGCAATCTGATTCGCTCCCACCATGAGTATGATCAAATTCCCATTATCGTAATTACCACAGAACAAGAAAAACCTGTGCTATACGACCTTCTAAATCAGGGAGTTAATGACTTTATTCAAAAACCGTTTCGTGAGATGGAAATGCAGGCCAGAGTTAAATCTCACCTGCGCAACCGCACCCTGATCAAAGAACAATTCCGCCTCAGCCAGGAATTAATTGAATTAAGCGCCGACTTGGAAAACCGCATTGAAGAGCGCACTAAACGCGTTTTCGAAGCCAATATAGAAACCATTTACAAGCTCGCTACCGCCTGCGACCTGAAAGATACCGACACCGCCGACCACATTGCTCGTGTGCGCCACTACGTGGAAGCCTTTTCGCTGCACTTGGGCATTGATACACCAACCGCCAGGGTCTATGGCTATTCCAGCATGATGCACGACGTGGGCAAGCTGGGTATACCGGATTCCATTCTCACCAAACCCGGCCCCCTCAACGATGCGGAATGGGAAATCATGCGTACCCACCCAATAAAGGGCAAGGAGTTACTAGGGAATCAACCTTTCTATAAAGATGCAGCAGATATTGCAGTGGCACATCACGAACGCTTCGATGGCAGTGGCTATCCCTATGGAATCAGCGGTGAAGCCATCCCCCTGAGCGCGCGCATTGTGGCCATTGTTGATATTTACGACGCCCTCACCTCGCGCCGCCCCTACAAACCGGCATGGAGTGTGGAGGATTCCATCAACGAGCTACAAAGCCTGGCAGGCAATCATCTCGACCCCAAGCTGGTGAACCAATTTCTCAAGCTGGAGCAAACCGGGCAACTCAAAGAAATCCGTCAGCAATATTGTCATTAGCAGTTCCATAGCGGGGCATGGGGTTTCGCGATATAATAGGCGGCTTGTTTGTCACCAATCGTTTGAACAGGTTTCCTAATCCATGGATGTAACTGCCTATATGGCACAAGTGGGCCAGCAGGCTCGCGCCGCATCACGCCTGATGGCCAAAGCCAACACAGGTATGAAGAACAACGCACTCACTGCCATTGCCCGCCGCATCGAAGCACAGCGCGAGCAATTGATGGCCGCCAATCGCATCGACCTGGAAAATGGCGAGAAGAACGGCCTAGAGCCGGCTCTGCTGGATCGTCTTGAGCTGACTCCAGCCCGCATCGACACCATGATAGAAGGCCTTCACCAAGTGGCCGCCCTGCCGGACCCTGTGGGTGAAATCACCGGTTTGAACTATCGCCCAAGCGGCATTCAAGTGGGTAAAATGCGTGTACCTTTGGGTGTCATCGGCATTATCTATGAGTCTCGCCCCAACGTCACCGTTGAAGCCGCCAGCCTATGCCTGAAGTCTGGTAATGCCACTATTTTGCGTGGTGGCTCAGAAGCCATTAACAGCAACCAAGCCATTGCTCAATGCATCAAAGATGGCTTGGAAGAAGCCGGCTTGCCCACCACCGCAGTGCAAGTAATCGAAACCACCGATCGTGCTGCGGTAGGTGAACTGATCACCATGCCAGAATATGTGGATGTAATTGTGCCACGGGGCGGCAAAGGCCTGATCGAACGCATCAGCAATGACGCCCGCGTGCCCGTTATCAAACACCTGGATGGTATCTGCCACGTTTATATCGATGCAGAAGCCGACCCCGAAAAAGCCATTAACATCGCTCTAAACGCCAAAACCCATCGCTATGGCGTCTGTAACGCCATGGAAACCCTACTGGTGAACAGCACAGTAGCGGATTTATTGCTGCCCAAACTGGCAGAACTGTATGCAGAAAAAGGCGTAGAGCTACGGGGTTGTGAACAAACATTGGCCATTATCAACAATGCCATTCCTGCTACGGAAGAAGACTGGGGTACCGAGTACCTGGCACCTATTCTTTCCATCCGCATTGTGGAAGACATGGATGCGGCAATCGAACACATCAACACCTACAGCTCTCAGCACACGGAAACCATCGTTACGGAAAACTACACCCTGGCCCGCCAGTTTCTAACTGAAGTGGATTCCAGCTCCGTTATGGTGAACGCCTCCACCCGGTTTGCCGATGGATTTGAATACGGCTTGGGGGCCGAAATTGGCATTTCCACCGATAAAATCCATGCCCGCGGCCCAGTTGGGTTAGAAGGCCTTACCTCTCAAAAATATATCGTGTTGGGTGATGGTCATATCCGCGAATAACGCCACGGGCGTATTGGGGGGCACTTTCGACCCAATTCATACAGGCCACTTACGTCTGGCCTGGGAAGCAAAGTCTCGCCTTGGCTTGGATTACGTGCGCCTGGTGCCCTGCCACTTGCCACCTCATCGAGAGAGCCCGGACAGCAGTGCTAAACACCGCCTCACCATGGCGGAGTTGGCGTGCGTAGGTGTACCCGGTTTTGAAGTGGACAACTGGGAAATCCAACGCAACGAGCCGTCTTACAGCGTCAACACCCTGCTGCACATTCGCGACCAAATCGGCGAGAACGCTCCCTTGGTGTTCATCATGGGAATGGACGCCTTCAACCAGTTTTGCAGCTGGGAAGAATGGCAAACCATCCTGCAACTGGCGCACCTTTGGGTAGCCCATCGCCCTGGGTCAAAAATGCCGGAAGACGACACCACCGAGTACCAGCTATTACAAGAGCTGACCCGCTCACCGGACGATTTATTACAAAGCCCCTCCGGCAATATTTGTGTGCACGAAACCACCGCGTTGGATATTTCTGCCACCAAGTTGCGCCAACAAATCAGCGAAGGCATCACCCCCCGTTTTCTTTTACCAGACGCGGTTTGGGCCTATATTCAACAGAACAAACTTTACGGTTACAGGAACGACAACGGAACCAATGACTGATCTCCAAACCCTGAAAAACCAAACCATTGATGCCCTGGAAGACATGAAAGCCAAGGACATCATCTGCCTCGATGTAAAACCGCTCACCAGTGTGGCAGACATCATGATTGTGGCCAGCGGTACATCCAACCGTCACGTAAAATCCATCGCCAATCACATCCGTGAACATATGCGGGATCAAGGCATAAAAATTCTAGGCGTAGAAGGCGAAGACGTTGCCGAATGGGTATTAGTGGATTTAGGCGATATCATCGTCCACGTGATGCTGCCTGATACTCGCCGCTTCTACGACCTGGAAAAACTGTGGAGCATGTCCCCAGACAGCTAAGGCCAAAACCATGCGCGTTCGCTTAATAGCTGTGGGAACAAAAATGCCCGGCTGGGTAACAGAAGGCTACCAGGAATACCAAAAACGCCTGAACCAGGATCTCACCCTGGAGCTTATGGAAATCCCAGCGGGAAAACGGGGTAAAAATGCCGACGTGGTGCGCATCACCGAAAAAGAAGGCGAACACATGCTGGCGGCCATTCCATCGGGGGATCACATCATCAGCCTGGACGTTCCCGGCAAAAAACTCAGCACTGAAAAACTGGCGCAACGTTTAGAACAGCTCATGCAGCAAGGGCAGCATGTCTCCCTTTTAATTGGCGGCCCGGAAGGCCTAGCCCCAAGCTGCAAACAAAAAGCCCAGGAAAGCTGGTCGTTATCCGAACTGACCTTGCCTCACCCTTTAGTGCGTGTATTAATGGCGGAACAATTGTATCGTGCCTGGTCTATATTAAAGGGCCACCCCTATCATCGATAATAAAATCAAACTGCCACTAACCGAGACTCCATGCCAAAACCAGTCACACTGAAAGACCATTATCGCGAAGTTCGGGTATTTGCCCGCCGCAGCGTGGTGGCCATTTTGGTGGTGATCATGCTTATTCTCGTGCTGATTTCTCGCATGGTGTACCTACAGGTGCTTCAGTTCGACAAATACAGCAGCTTGTCTGATGATAACCGGGTAAGCATCGAGCCCATCGCCCCCACTCGCGGGCTCATAGTGGATCGCAACGGCAACCTGCTTGCCGATAACCGACCCAGCTATGCCGTCAGCATCACCAAGGAGCTGTGTCCAGATATCGATGCCACCATCAATCAGCTGCAATCCTTAGTGACAATCAGTGATAGCCAGGTGGACCGTTTCCATAAACGCCTATCGCAACGGCGGCGTCCCTTCACCCCTGTGGCTTTAAAGTTCAAACTGAGCGAAGAAGAAATTGCTGTCATCGCTGTAAACCAACATATGATGCCTGGGGTCAAGTTGGAAGCAAACCTTGTTCGCCACTATCCACTGAAAAACGCCCTGGCTCATACCATCGGCTACGTCGGGCGCATTAACGAACAAGAATTGCAGGAACTGGACGCCACCAACTACAGCGCTACCGAGCACATTGGAAAAACCGGCATCGAGGCTTTCTATGAAGGCCGCCTGCACGGCCAGGTAGGGTTTCAAACCATCGAAACCGATGCTCGTGGTCGCATCACCAAAGTTTTGGAACGCAGCGATCCGGCACCCGGTGAAAACCTGCAATTGTTTTTGGATCTACCCACGCAACTGGCAGCCATGAAAGCGCTGGAAGGTCGCCGTGGTGCCGTAGTGGCCATTGAACCGGAAACCGGTGGTGTGCTCGCCTTTGTTAGCACACCGGCTTTCGACCCCAATCTGTTTGTCACCGGCATTGATTACAAAACCTACAACCAATTGCAGCATTCCAAGGCCAGGCCACTGTTTAACCGCGCTTTACAGGGCCAATACCCTCCCGGCTCCACCATCAAACCCATAGTGGGCATGGGCGGCGCGGATTTAGGCGTAGTCAGCTGGGACTACTCCATCCACGATCCAGGCTTTTATAAACTGGAAAACGATGAACGTTTTTACCGAGACTGGAAAAAATGGGGGCATGGCGTAGTGAATCTACATAGCGCCATCGTACAATCCTGTGATACCTACTTTTACGACCTCGCCTTTAAAATGGGTATTGATCAAATTCACGACTTTATGAAACCCTTTGGCTTTGGGCACAGAACCGGAATCGATTTGACCAGCGAACGCAAAGGCCTGCTGCCGTCGCGCTTTTGGAAAAAAGCCACCAAAAATCTACCTTGGTTTCCGGGAGAAACCCTCATAACGGGTATCGGTCAAGGCTATATGCTGGCCACTCCGCTACAACTGGCCCTGTCCACGGCAATCATGGCAAACCGAGGCATTCAGGTTCAGCCCCGCATGGTAAAGGCCATTGGCGGTATACCCATACCTCCCCCCGAAACCGCACCACCGATTCAATTGAACAATCCCAAAAACTGGGATCGAACCATCCAGTCCATGCGCGATGTGGTACACAGCATAAAAGGCACCGCGCGCGGTATCAGCACAGACCTGGAAGGCTATGATATCGCTGGTAAGACCGGTACAGCCCAAGTACTTGGCATCAAACAAGACGAAGAATACGACGCCGAAAAAATCGCCGAGTGGCACCGTGACCACGCCCTGTTTATAGGCTTCGCCCCCGTGCAAAATCCCAAAATAGCCGTCGCAGTACTGGTGGAAAACGGCGGTGGTGGCGGCTCCACCGCTGCCCCTGTTGCTCGCAAAGTAATGGACGCCTATTTTGAATCCCTAAAAGCCGATGCGGCAGTTCCCACAACCAAAGCGGTGCGCAGCCAATGAGCCGATACGACTACAAGCACCGATTGGATAGCCCCAGCTCCCCGGTAACCAAACCCGTAAGCTTATTGCAAGCCATTCACCTGGATGCCCCCTTGATGGGCGGCCTGCTGGTATTAATCAGTGTGGGGTTATTTGTACTTTATAGTGCCAGTGGCGGCAGCATGGACACCCTTCTGCGACAACTCACCCGCATCATCATCGGTTGGGGCGCCATGATGTTTATGGCTCAGATTCCACCGCGTGCCTACAAACGCTGGACACCCTGGCTCTATTTAATCGGCATCGGCTTGTTAGTGGGCGTGCTGGTGACCGGCACCGAAGCCAAAGGCGCTCAGCGCTGGCTCGCCATTCCGGGCCTGGGCCGCTTCCAACCATCAGAAGTTATGAAGGTGATTGTACCCATGATGTTGGCTTGGTACCTGGCGGAACGCGCACTGCCGCCCGCCTGGAAACCCGTATTACTCGCGGCCGTTCTGATCATGTTGCCCACCCTGCTGATTGCCAAGCAACCGGATCTTGGCACCTCCATACTCATCGCCAGCTCCGGTTTTATTGTGTTGTTCTTAGCAGGCCTGAGCTGGAAATACATTGCCGGCATCATGGCAGCCGCTATTCCCGCCGCCGCCGGCCTGTGGATGGTTATGCACGACTATCAAAAGCAACGCGTACTCACTTTTCTTGATCCAGAAAGAGACCGCTGGGGTGCTGGCTGGAACATCACCCAATCGAAAACCGCTATCGGCTCAGGCGGCTGGGAAGGCAAGGGCTGGCTCCATGGCACTCAGGCCCATTTGGATTTTCTACCAGAAAGCTCTACCGACTTTATCATCGCTGTACTGGCAGAAGAATTCGGTTTACTGGGCGTATGCGCCCTGCTATTTATCTACTTCGCCATCGTCGCACGGGGCATGTACATTGCCATGAACGCACAAGACACCTATTCACGCTTACTGGCCGGCTCCATCACATTAACGTTTTTCGTATACGTGTTCGTAAACATCGGCATGGTGAGCGGGCTATTGCCGGTAGTGGGCGTGCCCTTGCCTATCGTCAGCTATGGCGGCACCTCCATCGTAACCCTGATGGCCAGTTTTGGCATTTTGATGTCGATTCAGACGCATCGGAAGTTGGTGGGCACTTAATAGAAAGCGTCGCGCAACCCCTAAGGTATTAACATACGAGACTTCAGCGGCAACGCTAGCACAGGTATCTCATATCGATAGACTCCTTATTTAAATCAACCAAGGAGATCACCATGAGAAAACTCGTCGCTATATTCTGCTTATTTCTATTATCGGGCTGCGCAACGGTAACGAAAGACCTTGCCAGAACGCTCAGATACGCTGATGGCTCTTATGTTGGTGTTAAAAATATCGAGTTCAAAGAATTACAAACCAGAAAGAAAGGTGAAGCTTGTACTTGGAATCTGTTTTTCGCTTTACCACTATATGGCGACGGATCCATTATCGCGGCCGCTGACCAAGGCAACATAAACAACGTTGAACTCGTTGGAGAAACCGGCCTTTGGTATTTTCCAGTTAACAAGAACTGCACCATCGTATATGGAGATAGCTTGGGAGCCGTAACGCAACCTAGCCCCTTGTGATTCCGATGGAACTTGACCAAAATAGCGGCATCAAAAAAAAGAAGCCACCTTAAAGGAAACCAAGTTGAAGCTGCTTGCTACCCTATTCACACTGATTCTATTTACCCCCATTGCCACCCAGGCAGAAACCACAAGCTATCTAGAGCATCCTAAGGCACAAGTCTTTATAGATGAAGTGGTGCAGGAAGGGCTAATCAGCAAAGAACAAATCACCGAACTACTGGCTTCAGCAGAAAAAAAACAATCCATATTGGATGCCATTTCCCGCCCAGCGGAAAAAACCAAAACCTGGGGAGAATATCGAAAGATTTTTCTCACCCAGGATCGTATTGAAAAAGGCATGACCTTCTACCAGCAATACAAGGCGACCTTTGAAAAAGCCGAGCAAGAATTCGGCGTTTCACAATTTGTAATTTTGGCCATCATCGGTGTTGAAACCCGCTACGGAAAGCACAAAGGCAGTTATCGTGTCGTAGATGCCCTAAGCACATTAGCATTCGACTACCCTCCACGCAGCAAATTCTTTCGCAGCGAATTAAAACACTTTCTTTATCTGGAAAAAGAAGCGGGCATCGATTTAATGGCAGCACAAGGTTCTTACGCTGGTGCCATGGGCTTCGGACAATTTATTTCCAGCAGCTATCGTCATTACGCCGTCGATTTTGATGGTGATGGCCACCGCGACCTTATTAACAACCCAGTGGATGCTATCGGCAGTGTGGCTAACTATTTTAAACAACATGGTTGGAAAAAAGGTGAACCGGTTACCTCTCTTGCCCGCTTGATCATGCAACCAGAAAAACCTGACAACGTGAAAAACATCGTTAACCAGGGCTTAAAACCAGAATTGACTATACTGGAAATCAAGCAATCGGGTTTACTACCAGATGCCCTCTACCCCGATGATGCCAAAGCTACCGCAATGGAACTGGAAGGGGAAGAAGGTACAGAATACTGGGTTGGTTTGCAGAATTTTTATGCCATCACCCGGTATAATCACAGCCCGCTGTATGCCATGGCGGTGTATCAACTGAGTGAAGAGCTGAAAAAGCGGCTGGCAACAGACGCGTAACGGATTAAAGATAGGCTGTACTGTTGAGCGATATGTTAAAATCAAAAGCGGTTTGGAGTTTTGTATTCATTGCAGCATTGCTAAGCGGCTGCTCTAGCCATCGCCCTTTTACTGGCGGCGCCTTTGAAGAAAAAGATTCCGCACCGGAAGGCGTAAGAGACTGGTCGAAAATTCCAGACGCTCAACCCAAATGGGAAGCCAAAGCTCGCTACGGTAATCACACCCCCTACAAAGTGTTTGGCAAAACCTATCATGTCATGAACAGCAGCAAAGGCTATCGCGAAGAAGGCTATGGCAGCTGGTACGGCAAAAAATTCGCAGGCCGCACCACTTCCAGCTAAGAGCCTTATGACCCCTACGCCATGACGGCTGCACACAAATCACTGCCCCTACCCAGCTATGTGCGCGTGACCAATTTGGAAAATAATCGACAAATCGTTGTGCGGGTAAATGATCGGGGTCCGTTTCATAGCGGCAGAATCATCGACCTGTCCTATGCAGCCGCCCATAAAATTGGTTATGCCAACAAAGGCACCGCTAGAGTATTGGTTGAAGCCATCGACCCAAGTACCTACTCCCCAGCTACTGCACCAAAAAGCCTGCCAAACGATCTTGGCCAACAACAATACTACCTGCAAGTGGGTGCCTACCGTGACCTTTCCACCGCCAAAACTCTACAACAAGAACTGATCGCCTTAACCGATGCGCCGGTGGGGATATACTCTCAGCCTGAACGTGGCAACAGCAATGTTCACCGGGTGCGAATCGGACCTTTTGCCTCGGAACAAGCAGCGAATCAGGTGAAAAAGCAAATTCATCATCGCCACGATCCATTGATTATTAAACGATAAAAGCACATAGAAAAACGATGTGATACCATGCCTGTCATTACAGGCTTTTACTCGATTTATTACTTACGCTACAAGACTAAAATTCGTTATGACTTTAAAAGCACCTATCTATTCTTTGATCATCGCTGTTATAGCGCTGTGCGTTACCAGTATTGCCCAGGCAGCAGCCCCTATAATTCCCGCTCCGCCTTCTTTGGCAGCAAAATCCTGGCTGCTGGTCGACGCAAAAACTGGCCATATCATCACCGAATACAATGCCGATCAAACTTTACCACCGGCCAGCCTCACGAAAATGATGACCACCTACATTGCTTCCGAGCAAATCGCCAGTGGCAACATCAGCTACGATGACATGGTGAGGGTAAGCGAAAAAGCCTGGCGCAAAGGCGGTTCTAAAATGTATATCCGTGAAGGCACCGAAGTAAAACTGAAAGACTTGTTGCGCGGCATCATCATTCAATCGGGCAATGACGCCAGCATCGCCATGGCCGAACACATCGCCGGTAGTGAAGATGCCTTTGCCGATCTGATGAACCAAACCGCCTACAGCCTGGGCATGACCAGTTCCAACTTTAAAAACGCCACCGGCTGGCCCGCCAAAGATCACTACACCACTGCCCGTGATCTTTCTCTACTGGCGCGTGCCATCATCAACGATCACCCTGAAGATTACGCCATCTATTCAGAGAAAGAATTCACCTACAACAAAATCCGCCAGCCAAACCGCAACACCCTGCTTTGGCAGGACGACAGCGTCGACGGCATCAAAACCGGCCATACCGATGAAGCGGGCTACTGCCTGGTATCCTCCGCTGTAAAAAACGATATGCGCCTGATCTCCGTGGTAATGGGCACCAAATCGGAAAAAGACCGCGCTGCCGAAAGCCAAAAGCTGATCACCTATGGCTTCCGCTTCTTTGAAACCGTGCAAAGCTATTCCGAAAACCAAGAGTTGGTAAATTCAGAAATTTGGAAAGGGGAAACCAACACCATCAAACTGGGTACAGAAGAAGCCATCTGGCTAACCATTCCCCGCGGCACTGCCAACGACATCGAAGCAGAACTGGAAATGCCCGAACTGCTGCAAGCCCCCATCAGTCAAGGCGAAAAAATCGGCACCATCAAACTCACACTAAATGGTGACACCATTGCTACCAAGCCCCTAATCGCCCTAGAAACAGTGGAAGAAGGCGGCTTGTTCAAGCGTATTTGGCATTGGTTGATGCTAATGATCAAAGGCTGGTTTAACTAGTTTTCAGGCCATATATGTCCACAGCCTACTTCAATGGGGAGTTTTTGCCGCTGGAAAAGGTGGCCATCTCCCCATTGGATCGCGGCTTTCTATTTGGGGATAGCGTATATGAGCTGATCCCCTGCTATCAAAAACACCTGTTTCGCCCCGAACAACATATCGACAGATTATTACGCAGCCTATCAGGCACATATATGGACTCTCCATACAGTGCCGAACAATGGCAGTCGCTACTGCAGCAAGTAGTGGATATGAATTCCGCCCCCAATCAAATCATCTACCTTCAGGTGAGCCGAGGCGTGCAACCACAGAGAGAGTACACGTTCGACGACTCGCTAAAGCCCACCATTCTGATCATGTCCACCCCCATGGATAGACCAGATCTGGCCTCCCTCGATCAGGAACACGGCATTTTCTGCACGACCGCTCACGATAATCGCTGGCAACATTGTGATATCAAAGGTACCTCGCTGCTGGCCAATGTGCTGTTACGCCACCAAGCCACATTGCAGCAGGCCAACGAAACCATATTACTTCGCGATGGGCAGGTAACCGAAGGCTCCTCAAGTAATGTGTTCTTGGTAAAGAATCAAACCCTTACAACCCCTCCCCTTAGCCAAAACATTTTAGGGGGCATCACCCGCGACCTCATTCTTGAATTAGCCCAAAAACACCCCATAAAGGTGGAAGAAGCGGATATTTCAGAACCACAATTGCACCAAGCTGATGAAATTTGGATCACTAGCTCGGCAGTGGGCGTTCGGCCAGTGGTGAAACTGAATAATCATCCTGTAGGCCATGGCCTGCCAGGGCCGCTCTGGCGTACAATAGCCAACCAGTATATTGAATATCGTCACGCCCTGATGGGCTAATCGCAGTAGGTAAAAAGCATGGGCATTCAAGAGCACCTTTGGGAGTTTCCCTGTGTGCACAACCTCAAGGTAATGGGGCTATCCCAATACCCCCTGGAAGACATCGTGAAAGAAGTGGTGTCCAAACATGCCCCAGATTTCGACCACAACAGCATCACCAGCAAAGCCAGCAGCAGCGGCAAATACACTTCCGTCACCGTTGCTATTCGCTTTACCCATAAGGAGCAGGTGGAAGCGGTGTTTA
>JBFKSL010000078.1:0-11632 GCA_041626995.1 Ketobacter sp.
ACGAAATACTAAGCGAAATTAGGCCGCTGAGAAAACGCAAAAGGTCATACTTGTGGGTAAAGTGTGAGATGCTGCATGGTTTATGAGCATATTTGCGTTTAGTTAAATCGTGAGGCTTAAATTGAAACAGGGGTTTTAATTGTGCCTAAAGCTGAAAACACACACTTTAGGCACTACAGCTTGCCTAAACAAATTCTTCCATAAAATCCAAGCTGGCCTGATGGCGAACAGCCTTCCTATGATTTGCCCAAAGCTCTGCAATTTTCTCTTGGTTACAAACCTTGCGGTCCACCAAAACTCGTGTGTTTAATTCGCCAACGGCCTTTTCCGTGGGGCATTTACTGAATACCGTTTGGTTACTGATTAAATCCATAAAGGGGCCCGATTTGCTTGTGGGCATAATAAAGATCAGTTGCAGGCCTAGGGTTTGCGTTAGGTAATTGATTACCTCTCGGGAGCGAGTTTCATCCATTTTCGAAAAAGCTTCATCTACTAGCACCATGCGGCAGTGGGTGTTGCCTTCGTTAAATCTAAAGGCCGAAGTTACTGCTGCGGATCGAATGATATAGGCCGGGGTTTCAAGTTGACCGCCAGATCCAGTTCCGTATTTGCTCAGTGGAATTGGTTCTTTGTTTAACGGTTCTTTATAGATTTCGTATTCGCGATAGTTTCGATAATCACTGATACGCTTAAGATCCCTAAGTGCTAGCTGTTCGTCTTTGTCGAGCAGCATGCTCAGTAATCGGTCCCGAACCTGTTGCGATTTTTCCGTTAAATTGATGTCGAAAAGCGTGTTGCCATCACCCAGGTCAGGCATATCAATTACTTCTTTAAAGAAGCGTTGGTATTCATAAAACTCTGGTACCCATTGGTAATCAAAATAGAAACGTTCCTGATCAGCGCCAAAGCGGTGATGTTCCAGTTCCTGGTTTAACTCTTCCAGAATACGCTTGCCATCATTTATGGATTGGTAGATGGAATGACAAAGGTTGGTAACAAAGGCAGTGTTAAAGCTATCTTTAAGTGAAGTTAGCTTTTCATGTTTGTCTACTAAGATATTATTTTTCAGAGTGTTGTAAACATTATCAATGTCGCGCTTGATGTTGATGATCGATTTGAAAAAATCGATATCTTTCGCTTCGCTGTTGCCAGTAAAGTAGCCAATGGCATTATAGCTGGTGCTGGTTTGATTGTGAGCCAGAATGGTTTCGTGAAGCTCACGTTCCGCTTTGGTGAAGCTGTTAATGAAGTCCTGTATTTCATAGTGGAAGTTGAAATCCTGTTTTGCCAGTTTTGCTTTCTCTTCGGCGGCTTTTAGGGCTTCTTGATCATCAAAATCAGAATAGATTTTATTGATTTGTAGTACGCGTTTTTCCTGGGCGTCTTGCTCGTCTTGAAGCAGATCTTGATCTTTGGCTAATACCTCAATGATGCGAGCCAAATTATCGAGATGGTTGCGCAGTTTTCCAATGCTTTCATTAATCTCTTTGCTGAATTTTTCTGCTTCTGTATGTTCAGCTTGTAATGTGATAAGTGCATTTTCCAGTTCTTTAAAGTCGCTAAGATCCAGATTTGCTAAGCGTTGCTCGGCATTTTGCAAGCTTCGGAACAGTCCCAACATGTTCTTCACTATGTCAGCAAAATGAATGGGCTTTATGTTTTCAACCAGCTGCGATATCTGGTGGCAATTACGGTAATCCTGTTCCACCTGTTGCGCTTGTTCTAGCAAGCTGCTTAGTTGATTGCGTTTTGCCTGCAAGGCACGTTCTCTTGCACCTTGACCGAACACCAATTCGCTATCATCTATGTCACAGCGAAACATGCTATAGCCACCTGAACCTAGACCGTTAACGGTTATGCCTCTAGCGGTGTTCTTTAAGGCATTTTCATCAGGAACACGTACGACATTGCCGTAGGTGGCTTTAATATAGTATTCGACGATTTTGTGTTGAAATTCCATTACTTCAAAAATGGAATCTTTAGGTAGCCGAATCTTTTCTGCGTCGCGCTGAACCTTGCCGCCTTGAATCACTCGTGCGTTATTACGCTTGCCTTTCATGTTGCGCAGTATGCGAATGGCATCAGCTTCGTATTCCGGCTCCACAATAATGGAAAATCGATTTCCACCGATATAACCTTCAATGGCCATTTGCCACTTGGCGTCAATAATCTCTACAAAGTCGCAAAGTACATTGGGGTTTGCCTGTGGGCATTCCGCCATGATGGCTTCTACCGCTTGTTGCACATAAGCAGGGTAGCTGGCGCGATGATTTTCCAGGCGATTGATTTCGGCTTCTTTGGTATGAATTTGTTGGTGATTTTTGTTTTGTTGTTCTCTTCGAGCGTCTAACAGGCTGAGCATCTGGTCACGAAGGCTGCGTTGATTGGGCTGATCGGTAGCTTGATGCAAGGCTGAATGTAAGTTGCGATGAGCGGTTTGCAAATCTAACAGACGATCTAGTTTGCTCTCAAGATCACCTATTCCTATCCAATCGGCATTAAATAGTTTTTGCGCATCAATTCCGGTGTCTTCACCAATTTCTATAACTTGATTTAGGCACTTGCGAAATGCTTTTGAATCCAGGACAGGTAATTGAATTCCAATGGATTGCTGTTGTAGCTGACTTTTGAAATTTTGAGCATGCTGAACATTTAGGGCAAAATCCTGAATTTGATTGAGGATCGGCCGAGCTTGTTCTATTAGTTGTTGTTTGTATTGATCAATATCTTGTTCCAGTTGATCTTTATCTTTCAAAGCGCTGATGCCCTGGCGTTGCGCTTCCAGTGCCACCAGTTGTTTGTGCAAAGAGGCTTTTTTCTCTTCATTACTTTTTAAGCGCACTTCGGTATCGGCTAACGTATCCTTAGTTTGTCGTTGCTCGTTTTTCTTGTTCAGATATTCCTGTTGTTTAATATGGAGTTGTCGAGTTTTCTCTGCATATTGGCAAACGCTGTGTTCGATCCAGTTGCTAATATAGCGATTGCTGTGTTCAGTGGCAGTTTCAAGATTCTGGATAGACTCTTTAACAGTACGGGTTTCTTCTTCCATGCCATGGATGGTTTTCATTAAATCAGAAACTTGTTTGATGTCGTCCGTTAAATCTTTGGGATCAAGTACTTCTTTGGCAACAAACTCATTAATACTTTTCACCGGTTTGTAGGCCATAAAATTGGAAAAAGTACGAGCGGCGTGTTTGGCCTCGCGATCGGGCACGGCCGATTTTAAGCCCCGTAGTGCACCGTATAAGCGACGCAGGTAAGGGCCCTTTTTGTCGTAGGTTTCCACAGCGTTGCGGCCAAACTCCTGTTTTAGCAGGTTGGCAATGTCTCCGAGCTTCACCACATGAGAGCCATCGTTATACTCTTTAACAAAATGGCTTAAATTCAATTCCTCATTAGGGATAATCAGAAACAGAATGTCATCTTGTCGCGCCTGTTTCATATTGCCCGCTTTATCCAGGCTGGCACGGATACCCATTACCGCAGTGAAAACGCTACCGGTTTCTCCTTGAGTGGGGTGAAATACACCGGCGATGTAGCCATCAGTGGTACGGAGGCGCGCATAGCTTCCGTCGTCGCAACCGAGAACATAAGACGCCAGTGTGCGAACCTGCTTTCCGCCACGACCCCTTTGGGTGGTTTCATCTTGGCCGGGGTTGTAGGTAAACAGATTTTCGTAGGCTGCGGTCATTAATGATTGTATGCCATCCGCAGCTGTGGTTTTGCCTGAGCCGTTTCCGCCTGAAAATAAATTCACTGGGCCAAAATCGAATTCCAAATTGGGAATATTGCCCCAGTTGACATAAATGCCTTTTTTACAAAACATCAGCAGGCTCCGCGGCAGGTTGTTGTGGTGGATAAAGATGGCTTAATACTTGGTCGCTTACGAAGCTGGTTATAGACGGTTGAATGCTGATCCAGCTGTCTTCGGAATCCAAATCGGTCTCGCTATTAAATTTAATTAAACGTAGTTGGCGCAGATGGCGGAAAATAGCCATGCGTTCCCCTTGAGCTTCCGGTAATGTGCGTTTGAGAAGATTTTTCATGGCAATGGATACGCCTTCTAAGGAAATCATTACCCGACCCTTTTCGTCTACCTTGCCTTCTCGTAACGATTTTTCGTATTCCACCCGTAGCACTAAGATTACCGCTACTTCTTGTTGGCTGGGTTTGGTTCGAAAGCCACTGCTAAAGGGTGGGTCATCTTCACTTTGTACGCCGGGAACCACTGCACCAGGAGGATAGGCTCGTACAAAGCAAAATTTGCGATCGTGTTGTAAGATCACTTTCATTATCGAAAGATAATCCTCCACTAGTTCTGAACATTGCAGATACCGATCATAGAGTTGTGTTTCAACTTGGCTTTCATCTCGGGTGATAACGCCGTAATCCAATATGCGGATCACCAATTCGGAAAATTCCAATGGTGTAATATTTAGCTTATCCAGCTGTGCTTCAATGGCTTCGGAAATCATAGGGTTACTTCAGTTTGATTATTGTGTGGCTTCGAGCAATTCAATGGTGAATTCATCAAAGGCTTTATAATATTCGTTGTTTTCAACTCGGTGGCCGGTGGGTTCTACTCGAAATTTAAGATTAGAACTAAGGTTGTTAACTGCACCCACTTCAATAACATGGGCCATGGCCAGCAGTTGTTTTGCATCTTGGATGGGCAATTCACGAGTGGATATGCGCTTACCTTTGCGTAACGAATCCACTACATAATCACGCACATGGGAGTTGTTGATCATAAAAGCTTGATCTAATAATTGTTGAATCATTAATTCCCGTTGAGCAGTTTGATCGATTTCTTGATGCTCGTTCACAAAGGTGTCGACGATGGACTTTTCTTTACGCTGATGTAGTTTGATCTGCTGTGGATCGACCAGTTTTATGTTGATATTGGCCATCGCATCAGCAGCATTAGATAGCCGGTTTTGGTATTCCTGCTCACTTAAGTCACCAAGTTCTCGGCAGGTTTCCACTAAATCGCTGCTTTGTTGAGTGGTAAGATAACTTAATTGGCGAATAATAATGTCCGCTCGTTTGGTAAAGCCATGTAACGCACGACGCAGTGCAGGCAGCATAATATCCGAAGCATTACGCATGCGTTGATCGATTTGATCCAATACAAACATTAAGTAAGAATGTTTATTATCACATAGGTCTGGTGCGGTGCGGCGTAATTCCCGTTCGGCGCTGGCTTTAAATTCTTTACGCTTATTGCGAATTTTTTGTAACGCTTTAGCAATGTCTTCCCGGTGTTTTTCTACGCTGTCGGCAGAAAGTCGAACTTGAATATCTGGCTGAAAGCGTTTCTCCATAAAATCAAAGAAATGATCTGTGGCTTGCTGTACTAGCTGTTGCGCTTCCACTTCGCGTACCAGTTCCCGCTTGCGTTCTTCAAGCTCGGCAATGACATCGGTAAAGTCAGTAATGATGCGCTCAGAATATTCGAAGGCATCCAGTAGATCGTATACTTCACCCCGTGCGGCAAAAGCTTCCAAGGCATTTAGCGTATTGCGAGTATTGCGGTGCCGGGTTCGAATCTGCGTGCCATCTGACTCGATTAATGCCTGAGAAAAGATGCGACCCATCCGACTAAAAGGAAACGTGGATTGAAAGGTAGCTTGGTCTACCTGTTTTTCCAGCCAGCCACATTCCAATAATTGTTTTAATACCCAATTAGCCTGTTCACGTAAATTCTTAAAGCGTTGTTCTTGTTCAGCATTGGGCTCATCTAAAATGGAGTTGCTGGAGCGTGCCAGGGCTTCTTCCAATAACTCAACCACCTGATCTCGATTCAGTGAGTGGCCATAGTCAGCATTGGAGCTGTATTGTCGTTGATAGAGTAAGCACAGGCATTGTACTACTTGTTCACGATATTTACTGGTAAGAGGCTTGAAGAAATGGAGCCGTTCTTCGTTAAAAAACATTGAGTGTCTCTAAAGGGTGAATCCAGGGAATATAGTTGGATGCCTTCGCTGAGTAAAGCATCCAAAACTTCCCAAACCATACAAGCTTAGTTAAGTTCTTGGTTCGATTTTTATTGTGCTGTTAATGGAGTTGGCAATAAAGCAACGTTCATGAGCCGCGTGGTGTATTTTTTCGAGCTGCTCCTGGCTAGGAGCCTCACCCTGAAACACCACTTTGGGTTGCAGGGTCACTTCAGTTACGGCAATTTTTCCTGCGTCATTTTTACCGATAATGCCGAAGGCTTCGTCGCTATAGGATTCAATCACGTATTTATCTTTACCCGAAAGCGCCAAAAAGAACAGCATATGGCAGCTGGCAAGAGATGCCACAAAAGCTTCTTCCGGGTCCACAAAATTTTCACTCACGTAAGGAGCAGGAATAAACTGTGGTGCACCACTTGCGTTAACCTCCAGCCCTCCATCAAATTTCCAAACATGATCACGGCTGTATTTATTCTCTGTGAAGGAATCGCCTTCTTTTAATGTCCATTCTACCGTTGCAACGTATTTGCTCACATTAAACTCCTTGCTATGTTTCTCCGTGATAAAAAGTCTTTGCTTATTAGGAGTATACCCCTCCTACTGTAGTCCAAGATGGCTTTTTCGTTTGCGAAGTTTTTGGCTCTTTGTCATGATGGTTTACTTTATATTGTGAATTCGGCTATGGCCCATGGTCAACGCACAGCATAGTGGTGATCGTTCGGTGATTGTGCTTACGCCCAACTGTTCGGCTTCTTGGCAGCAAAACCGTCATTTTGTGTATTTGTTGGGAGGCGTCACCTTACTGGTGGCGGGCCTTTGGGCTTTGGCTGGCGCTTGGTTGGTACTGCCATTTGCGGGTATTGAGGTGGCGGTGCTGGTATACGTCATGTTATGTGTATCCCGTTTTACATCTCAAAAGCAGGTAATCATTGTGGAAAAGCAGCAGGTGGTGTTGGAGCAGGGAGTGGATGCCCCCAATCAGCGCTGGGTGCTGTCCCGGCCGGAGGTGCATGTCGCGGTGGTAGAGGCTCGCAACCCCGTGGATTCTTTGCTGCTTAATTTGGTGCAGGGAGAGCAGCGTATCGCGGTGGGGGAGTTCTTGAATCAACAGGATCGAATTCAAACCAGAAAGGCTTTACAGCGCTCTGGTTTGATCATTTGCAGCGACAAGTGGTGGCAATCGCCGCAAAACTAGTCACAATATCCAACAGAATTATCCAAGAAAACCAAGAGGTTCCTATGTCGAAACCCACATTACGTGTTGGAATTGGTGGCCCTGTGGGCTCCGGTAAAACCGCTTTAACTTTGAGATTGTGTGAAGCCATGCGCGAAGATTTCAATATTGCGGTGGTCACTAACGACATCTACACCCGTGAGGATGCGGAGTTTCTGACTCGCCATGATGCGCTTAGCCCGGACCGTATTAGGGGAGTGGAAACTGGCGGTTGTCCGCACACCGCCATTCGTGAAGATGCCTCTATGAACCTGGCGGCCATTGATGAGCTGAATAGCCGTCACCCAGATTTGGATATGGTGATTATAGAAAGTGGTGGGGATAACTTGGCGGCCACGTTTAGCCCGGAGTTATCAGATCTTACGATCTATGTGATCGATGTGTCAGCGGGGGATAAGATTCCTCGTAAAGGTGGGCCCGGTATCACCAAGTCGGATTTATTAGTCATAAATAAAATTGATTTAGCACCACTGGTGGGCGCCTCTTTAGAGGTGATGGATCGCGATGCAAAGAAGATGCGCGGTGAAAAACCTTTCATTTTTGCCAACATGAAAGAGAAGAAAGGTTTGCAGGAGGTGATTGAGTTTATTTGTGAGCACGGCATGCTGAAATAACCTTGCTCTAACCAATGGCAAAAGGGGTGATGCTTTATTTTGGAGCAGAAAGATATGTTCAAATATTAGTCGTTTCAGGCATTTTGAGCGTGCTGATAGAAAATGTCAGTACAAAAAACAACCATCTCGCATCATTCCAGTTCAATTATGACAGTAAAGGGCCTTCATTGGCCCTTTTTGGTTCGAGCTAATGTGAGGCTGCTTTATTTTGGTGCCAAAAAGTACAGGCGCTTACCAAGAAATCAAAAAATACCCAGCAAAACGGCGTAAACATAGCCGTGGCATAGAAAATGCTTTTCCCTCCCCTGCATTTCACAAACCAAAACTCACCTGGGGGGAGTCCCATGAAGAAAAACAAAACCACATGGTTAAAATCCATTACCGGCGCAGCGGTTGCCGCCTCACTTTCAGTGGCGTCTGGCGTTGCAATGGCAGCGGACACTATTAAAGTGGGCGTGTTGCACTCATTGTCCGGTACCATGGCCATTAGTGAGACTACATTGAAAGACACCGTTTTGATGCTGGTTGAAGATCAAAACAAAAAAGGCGGCTTATTAGGGAAGAAACTGGAAGCTGTTGTGGTTGATCCTGCATCCAACTGGCCACTGTTTGCAGAGAAAGCCAAAGAACTTTTAGAAAAAGAAAAAGTGGATGTGATATTCGGTTGCTGGACTTCTGTGTCTCGTAAATCCGTTTTGCCTGTGATTGAAGAGATGAACGGCATGCTGTTCTATCCGGTTCAATACGAAGGTGAAGAATCTTCCAAAAACGTTTTCTACACTGGTGCGGCGCCTAACCAGCAAGCCATTCCAGCGGTGGACTATCTGATGAATGAGGTGGGTGTTAAGCGTTGGGTTCTAGCGGGCACCGATTACGTTTATCCTCGTACCACCAACAAAATCCTGGAGTCTTACCTGAAACAAAAAGGTGTGGCGGCAGAAGACATCATGATCAACTACACCCCGTTCGGTCATTCTGATTGGCAGACCATTGTTTCTGACGTTAAGAAATTCGGATCTGCTGGTAAGAAAACCGCGGTAGTGTCAACCATTAACGGTGACGCTAATGTGCCTTTCTACAAAGAACTGGCTAACCAAGGTGTTTCTGCAGAAGACATTCCTGTTGTTGCATTCTCAGTAGGTGAAGAAGAGCTGTCGGGTTTTGATACCAAGCCTCTTGTTGGCCATCTGGCTGCCTGGAATTATTTCATGAGCGCTGACTCAGATGTGAATGAAGAGTTCATTAAAAAATGGCACGCCTTTATTAAAGATAAAAAGCGTGTAACCAATGACCCGATGGAAGCCACATATATCGGTTTCAACATGTGGGCAAAAGCGGTTGAAAAAGCTGGTACCACGGATGTTGATAAGGTTCGTCCTGCCATGTATGGCATGAAAGTGCCTAACTTAACTGGTGGCACCGCAGAAATGTTACCTAACCACCATTTAACCAAACCTGTTCTGATTGGTGAAATTCAGGAAGACGGCCAGTTCGAAACCGTATGGCAAACCGAAAGCGAAGTGCCCGGTGATGCCTGGACGGATTTCTTGCCCGAAAGCGCCAAAATCGAAGCGGATTGGAAAGATCCAAAAGTGATGTGCGGTAACTACAACGCCGAAACCAAAAAGTGTTCAGGCCAAAACTACTAATTGCTGATTAGAGTTAAACACTTTTGTTCCACTGGGCCTGCATAGACAGGCCCTTTTTAAATAAGCTGAAAACATTATGAAAACAACATTCTGGGGAGTTCTGCTGGTTGTTTTAAGCTTCGTTGTGTTTGCCAAACCCGTGTGGGCACAAGAAGAAACCAGCTTCGAATCGCTAATAAGCGAGTTAACAACGTCAAGTTTTAAGAAAAAGATCATTGCAGTTGAACAGGTTGCCGCATTTGATGATGAAAGGGTGTTACCTGTATTAGAAGCGTTGCTATCAGGCACGCTTTATTATCAAAAATCTGATAAACGTATTGTGTTCACTACAAAAGTTGAAAACGGCTACAGCATTATCGCGGTGGATAATGGTGAGGAGCTGGGTGAAGTGGGCAAACGTGACGTAAAGAAAGTTTCCACCAATAACAAACTGCGTAAAATTTTGCGAACCCAAATAGCCGGTTCCAAATTGCAGCACAAAAGCGAAAAAATTCGTCTGGCAGCGGCTAACGATCTTATTAAAACCCCCAGCCCTGAATTTCAAAGTGTGCTTGAGCAAGCCATAGGGCAAGAAAAAGATCCAGGGGTCAAGAAAGCGTTGCAGGTAGCTAGGGCAGTTATTCTTCTGGATAGTGATGATTTGGAAGATCGAATCAGCGCCGTAAAAGTGATGGATGGTTTTGCCAACAAACACACCATGGCCATGCTAAAAGGCTTAGTCGCTCAGGATGGTGAGGGTAATTATGCAGAGCCCAGTTTAGTGGTACGCGAAGAAGCCG
The DNA here is from genome assembly GCA_041626995.1 of Ketobacter sp. Taxonomy (GTDB): domain Bacteria; phylum Pseudomonadota; class Gammaproteobacteria; order Pseudomonadales; family Ketobacteraceae; genus Ketobacter. Next base: position 10,234 of record JBFKSL010000078.1, read on the forward strand.
AAAATGTTTTGAAAGGCTTAAAGGCTCAGGAAGCCTGGTTTAAGTTTGTGGAGGATTTGTTTTTTGGTTTAAGCCTGGGGTCGGTTTTATTATTGGCTGCGGTTGGCTTGGCCATTACCTTTGGCGTAATGGGCGTTATCAATATGGCCCACGGCGAAATGATTATGCTGGGTGCTTACACCACCTACGTTATTCAACTTATTATGCCGAATCATATTGGCGCGTCTCTATTGGTAGCCGTCCCCGCTGCATTTCTTGTTTCCGGTTTAATGGGTGTATTGATCGAGCGCACGGTCATTCGGCATCTCTATGGTCGCCCTTTGGAAACCTTGCTGGCGACATTCGGTATCAGCTTGATTCTACAACAGTTGGTGCGCTCGATTTTTTCCCCACTAAATCGTTCGGTTATAACGCCCGATTGGTTAAGCGGCTCCTGGGAAATTAACGGCTTTTTGTCGTTAACCTACAACCGTTTGTACATCATTATTTTTGCGCTGATTGTTTTGTTCGGCTTGATGTTGCTGTTAAAGAGAAGCTTCTTTGGTTTACAAATGCGTGCGGTTACTCAAAACCGGTCCATGGCCAGCTCCATGGGCATACGTACCGGTTGGGTTGATGCCCTAACGTTTGGCTTGGGTTCAGGTATTGCTGGAATTGCCGGTGTGGCGCTTAGTCAGCTAACCAATGTGGGGCCGAATCTTGGGCAATCTTACATTATCGATTCCTTCCTTGTGGTGGTGTTTGGTGGGGTTGGTAATTTGTGGGGCACTTTCGTTGCTGCCATGAGTTTAGGCGTTGCCAATAAGTTTGTTGAGCCCTTAGCGGGAGCGGTTTTGGCTAAGATTTTGATTTTGGTATTTATCATTTTGTTCATACAGCGGCGCCCGCGCGGACTCTTCGCGTTAAAAGGCCGTTTTGTGGAGGGCTAAACAATGAACTCACAACAAAGATTAGCCTGGTTAATGAATGATGTTGCGGGCAAACGATTATTGGCCGTGCTCGCACTTGTTACCATACTGGTTCCTGTTTTGAATATGGCAGTGCCGCAAGACAGTATTTTTCATGTTTCCTCTTATACGGTTGGGCTGTTGGGAAAATATTTGTGTTTCGCGCTGCTGGCGTTAGCCGTGGATTTGATCTGGGGTTACTGCGGAATACTGAGTTTAGGCCACGGTGCGTTTTTTGCCTTGGGTGGATATGCCATGGGTATGTATCTTATGCGGCAGATTGGTGATCGTGGTGTCTATGGTAACCCGCTGCTGCCAGACTTTATGGTGTTTTTAAATTGGCAGGAGCTGCCCTGGTATTGGTATGGTTTTGACAACTTTTACTTTGCTATGGCCATGGTGATGATTGCTCCAGCCATACTGGCGTTTGTGTTTGGCTGGTTGGCGTTTCG
>JBFKSL010000079.1:0-11627 GCA_041626995.1 Ketobacter sp.
AACATCCCAATTAGCTGATGCGGATTTGCACCTTCTACGCCAGTTTGCTTTGTCATTTGCGCGTAGTGTTGTGCACCTTTATTCATATTCATAATGCATTCCAAACTTATCTATTAAGATTTTTTGCCAGTGATTCCCGCTTTGATGATATCCAACTGTTGAGAAACAAAGTCACCAGTACTTTGTAACTGACCCACCAGAATATCAAGATTGGTATACTGAAGACGTATTCGCTCTTCAAAAGATTCAATGCGCCTGCCTAAGTCTGCTCGCTGCTCATCGATATCTTTTAACTGATTAATAAAGGTATTATTTCGGCTCGCAATAATACCATCACTTCTTAAAAACGATTCAATTCGATCATCCAAACCACTCATAACACCTTCGTCACCACCAAGCAGTTCTGCCACATCATCGAAGTTTGAATTGAGTGCTGCATTTAACTTGCTGGAATCTAGTGCTAAAGATCCGTCACGTTGAGTGGTAATACCAATAGAGGCGAGAGAACTATAGGAGCTGGAGGCACCCTCAAGCGGATTTCCAATCGCTCGGCGCAACTGCGTTTCAACCGTTCGCGCAACAAAATCACCGGTCAGCAAACCTGCTTCTTGGGTTTCAATATCGTAATCTGTTAGAAAGCTTAAGGTATCGCTGAGCAAGTTAAATTCCTCAACGAATTTTTGTAATCTTTCTGTGATAGCAGATTTGTCTAACGCCACGGTTAACGATTCAGTCACACCAGGAGCTTCAGCAAGCGCAGTTATCGTTACACCTTGAATGGCACCGTCGAATACATTGGTGGAGCTGTTAACGGTATATTCACCGTCTATCAATAACTCCGCATCGAGCGCAGTGCTCTTTTCATTCATGTTTACGTTAATGAAGGATGAGAGTCCGGAATTATCTGCATCATTACCATCAGAATCACCGGTTACAGAAACGGTAATCACATTATCGGCACCTGTTTCATCGCCAGTTAACACCAGCTTGGAAACCGTACCTCCCATACCATCGCTTACCGTTAATATACTGGCGGTAACACCAGTATTATCTTCTGCATCGTTGATCGCATCGCGGATACCACCAAGGGTATTATTTTGTCCACCGGTGATCAACACATCGAAACTATTGCCACCAACATCAATCGTGATAGTGCCTGCCCCTACCGCATCATCAACATCAGTAAAATCAACCGTGGTAACCAGTTTATGGTTGGAAGCTAATTGAACCACCTCAATATCAGTAGTGCCAACGGCGGCACCGCTGGTTGCAGTTGCGGTAAAAGTGGATTCATTACTGGATGTGGCAGACCGGGCGGCAAGTTCTTTCAGGGAAGACAGGCCAGACAATGCCGCTTGAAAATCTGATAGAGCACTCTTTAGCGAGCCATAGGCAGAAATGTCTGCCTGGATTTCGATTTCACGAGTTGCTAGGCGAGTTTCTTCCGGAACGCGCTCCGCTTGAGTTAGCGTTTCGATGATTGTTTCTATATCTAGGCCCGAACCCGTTCCGGCCGCTGTAATGGAAGCCATGAGAACCTCGCATTAATGATGTTCAGTAGCTACTGTAAGTTAACTATTGCATAAACCTTACAGAACTAGTGCAACATCTATTCCACTATAGTTTGAAGCGTGTGTCACATCGCCTTCTTAGTATAGTATCGGCAGTCCGGGCCGTTTCTTTATCTTTTGTGCGTTTATATTTCCGTTATAAAAAGTTTACGCTTTAGAATCAAACATCACCCCTGATTGCAACCCACTCAATCCTTGCTCCAACGTTTCTGCCATTTGTAAAAGATCTTCGGGTGGAATTTGTCGAATCACTTTATCAGTCTCTTTATCAATTACCGTAATAATGACCCGATTCTCTTCTTCTGCCACCTTGAAGTCCAAACTGCGCTGATTTTTTTCCATTAACTCGCGCACTTTGGGAATTACCTGATTTACCTTTTCCTTTACGGCTTCTCGTCGAGCTTCAGCTATAGCCTTATCAGATAACTCTTTATTTTCAACCTGCTTTGGCTGAGCTTCTGGAGCTTCCACAGCAGCGTTCGTTTTGGCTTCTGGTGCAGGCTGGGGTTGCGCTACTTTAGCGTCGCTAACCTTATCCTTGGCAACAGGGGGACTGGCCACAGCGTTAGCTGCAGCGGGTGTCACCACTGTTTTTATTCCAATATTTGAAGGTTTGTCGTTAATCATAACCGCCACCTAAACAACAACTGCGGACGCCCAAGGGGTTACCTCGGGCTCCGCGCCAAGCTAATAAATTGTTGCCTTCCTGGCCTTGTTGGGAATTATCCCAGCAAGGACAGTGCTTGTTGTGGTAATGCATTAGCCTGGGCTAGCACCGAGATACCAGCTTGCTGCAGTACTTGGTTTTTGGAAAGATTCGCTGTTTCTGCAGCAAAGTCAGCGTCTCTGATTCGGCTGTTGGCAGCTGATAGTGATTCCGATACAGCTGACAAGTTTCGAATCGTGGACTCAAAGCGGTTTTGAATCGCACCCAATCCTGCGCGGAAGGAGTCGATTTGCGCTAGAGCGCTGTCGACCGATTCCATGGTGATGTTGGATGCTTCCACTGTGGTAATGTCGGCGTTGGCAATGGTGCCAACTGCTTGAACGTTTTGCTCATCAGCCGCACCACCAGCAAGCGCACCAGCTACCGTAATGGTATCCTGAGCTGAAACAACTACTTGACCACCTTTAAAGCCGTCACCCGCATTAGTGAGTGCCGCGATATCAGTGGCATCTGTAGTATCGCCACCATCAAACAGCAGGTCTTCTGCATCATTCAATGTGACAATTACCATATCACGGCCATCTACGGCATCTAACTGTAGGTAACCATTTTCGTCGATAGATGCTTCAACACCCGTAGTACTGGTTTTAGCATTAATGGCATTTACTAGAGAACCATCAGCATCTTTCTCCTGCACGTCAACAGGGCCAATATCCACACCATTGATGTTTAAATCACCATTTGCCAGTGATCCCGCGCCAACATATCCATTAGCAGCTGTTGCTCCAGTTACATCGGTATAATTAAAGTTGTTTACTGCAGTAGCATAAACCCCTTCAGTACCTTCTACGCCTTCTTCTCTTAGAGAGTTAATTCGCTCCGCAAGCAGTTTGGCAACACCGGAACCATAATCATTAGAAGTTGTATCCTGTAAATTGGCGGCTGTTGGCGCAGTAATGACACCACCGTTTTCTGCTGTCGTTAATTCTACAGCTGTGCCGTTGGCACCAATCTGAATAGTATTACCCGCACCAACAGCAATATCGGTACCAGCGGTAATTTCAGCTGAAGTAGACTGAACCGCACCAGGCTGGCTACCAAGTGCACTAGCTCTTGCATCTACGCCGTCAACCGCAACTGTTTCGCCAGCATTGGCACCAATTTGGAAGCTTAAAGAAGAGAGCGAACCATCCGCCACATTATTACCATTAAAGGTAGTGGTTTTAGCAATACGATCAATTTCAGAAACCAGCTGATCAACCTCTTCTTGCAGAGATTGTCGGTCAGCAGCACTGTTAGTATCGTTAGCGGATTGCACCGCCAAGTCACGAATACGTTGTAGAGAAGTGGTAATCTCATCCAACGCACTTTCAGTGGTTTGGGCAAATGAAATACCGTCATTCGCGTTTCGAACCGCAACATTTAAGCCACGAATTTGGGTAGTGAATCGGTTGGAGATGGCCAGACCGGCAGCATCATCCTTGGCACCGTTAATACGCAAACCAGAAGACAAACGTTGCAAGGAGGTTTGTAGCGAACCTTGCGATTTGTTTAGATTTCGTTGCGCATTAAGGGACGAAATGTTTGTGTTAATGATCTGGGGCATTGTGTGTCTCCTGCACTTATTTCAACACGACCTCAATTATTGAGGACTTATTTGATTGGTGTAGCCTCTGAGAGGCCGTGTCACTTCAATCTTTCGTTCAATAAAGTTATCGGCTTGGTTTCACACAACTTAATCAAATATTTAAACCTTTTAGTTACATATCCTCACTTTTTTATATCAAACAAGAGCTTTCTATAACGAAAAACCCCAGCTATAGCAACCGGGGTTTAGTTTTTGTTATATAAGCGGGAATAATTCTGTTGAAGTTATCCTTGCAACAAAGAAAGCACCTGCTGAGGCAAGGCATTCGCTTGTGCCAAAACGGAGATACCGGCCTGTTGCAGCACCTGATTCTTGGACAGGTTTGCTGTTTCAGCTGCAAAATCGGCATCGCGAATACGACTGTTCGCAGCAGCAAGACTTTCTGAAACTGCAGATAAGTTTCGAATCGTAGATTCAAACCGGTTTTGTACTGCACCTAATTCACCGCGGAAGCCATCAATCTGCGCTAAAGCGCTATCGATAGAGTTCATAGTGATATTGGAGGATTCGACTGTGGTGATATCTGCATTTGCTACAGTACCCACTGCCTGAACATTATCCTCATCACCGGCCTGGGTAAAAGCACCAAGTGCGATGGTATCCTGAGCAGACACAGTTATCGTTCCTGCTTTAAATTGAGTGGTTATGGCTGCAAGATCGTTCGTGTTTGCGGGGTCATCGCCACCATCAAACAATACGTCTTCAGCACCGTTGTTAGTAGTTATTACCAAATCACGGCCATCATCTGCCGTCAGTACCAAGCGCCCATTATCATCAAGGCTGGCTTTGACCCCGGTTAAATCACTCTTGGCATTAATAGCCTGGCGAAGACTACCATCGGCATCCTTTTCCTGAATTTCTACGGGGCTTATAGCTACGCCATTTATATTAAGGTCATTATTTGCCAGGGTACCGGCGCCGACATAAGCATCAGCCTCTACGGTGCCAGTGACATCAGACCAATCGAAAGTTGTTTTTGCGGAAGCATAGACACCTTCCAGACCTTCTACACCATCTTCACGTAAGCCATTGATTCTCTCAGCAAGATACTTCGCCACACCCGAACCATAGTCATTTGCGGTTGAGTTTTGTAAATTGGCAAGAGTAGCACCTGTTATTGCACCACCATTTGATGCATCCAACACGTCTACAGTAGTTCCATTCGTGCCTATTGTAATCGGCAAACTTGCTAAAGTAGTGCTGTCTGCTGCTGCAATGTTAGAAGCTGTACTCTGAACAGCACCCGGCTGAGAACCTAATGCGTCTATGGTTGCATTAACCCCACCTACCTCTACACCTTCACCTGCGTTGGCACCAATTTGGAAGTAATAGGATGTTAACGAACCATCTAATACGTTTCGACCGTTAAAAGTTGTGGTTGTGGCAATACGATCTACTTCGTCGATCAACTGGTCCACCTCAGCTTGCAATGAAAGGCGATCCGCTTCACTGTTGGTATCATTAGCAGATTGCACAGCGAGATCTCGTATCCGCTGCAACGCATTGGTAATTTCATCCAGAGCACTTTCCGTAGTTTGTGCCAAGGAAATACCATCATTCGCATTTCGAACTGCAACGTTTAAGCCTCTAACTTGAGTGGTAAAACGGTTGGATATCGCTAAGCCAGCCGCGTCATCCTTTGCACTATTGATGCGCAAACCAGAAGACAAGCGCTGCAATGAAGTCTGCAATGATCCTTGGGATTTATTCAAATTTCGTTGCGCATTAATTGACGAAATATTCGTGTTAATAATTTGTGGCATTTTCTTTCTCCTGCTTCGCCTCCCGGCTAGCTATTTTGGGGAGGGTTTAATTCAATTCATAAATATCTTTTTGTGCATAGGTGTTTCGCCTCATGCTACCCTCCTCGCCAATTTGCACTTATCAAACACTTCCGCTTATTCATTTCCTACTCACCTAAATAAATTCAAATAGCGATAAATTCTGAACCTGAACAAAACTCTGCTGCGCCGCCTGTAGCGCAAGGGTTCTTTTATTCAATGCAGTGATGGCTTCGGCATAGTCCAAGTCTTTTACAATGGATAATGCTGATTCCGCTTCAACTTTTAAGCTTTCATTAATCGAATGTTCGCTATCAATCACGTTAAGTCGACTACCGACGCTTGCCCGTATCTCATCAATATGGTCGAGCGATTGATCCAAATTCTGAATACCTAGATTTAGAGCATTCAGAAAAGTGGCTTGTTGACTGGAGGTATCTGTTGGCAACTCCAACGCGTTAATGACCTGCTGTACTGTGGTAAAAATGTCCTGACTAAAACTGGGTTCAACAGTAAAGCTATCGCCATCATCAGGAAATCCGGAAATAGAAAATGCAATACCATTTACTGATATCTTTGCATCTTCATCAAACAATGGCAGTGGTGCTGTATAAACTGGACCACTGTTCGCACCAGTGATCTGATATTGCAGGCTTCCAGCACCATTTAGAGAAAAATCAACGGTGTAAACGTCACCAAGATAGGCTGTTGGGTCTTCTAGAACTGCATTACCAATTACGCCGGTTCCCATATTGGCTGGATCAGCACTGGTAACGAATGAACCGTTACCAGTTTTAATATCCAAGAATACTTCGTCTCCGCTGTTTCCGCTTTCAACCTGAACAGAAGTATTCACATTAACAACATGAACACCTTGATCACCGTTGTAATTTACAGTACCTGTACCATCAACGGTGAAGGGTTTTACGTTGGATTTAAAACCTGAATACAAATATTCACCATTAGACAGTTGCGTATTAGCCAGACCAACCAACTCATCCAAACGCCGTTCAATTTCAACATTTATGGCTAATCGATCTTTTTCATTTAATGTGGCATTAGCAGCCTGAAGAGAGAGATCCCTGATACGCTGCAATATATCGGTTACGTTTGCTAATGTGGTTTCTTCCACCGACAACTTGGTTTCCGCAACTTGCCCGTTAGAAATATATTGCAATGAGTTATCGATTTGCTTCTGCAAATCCAAAGCAACGGCTGACCCGATAGGGTCATCGGAAGGTTTAAGAATTCGAGTGCCTTTGGATAGCTGCAACTTGGTTTCATTCACCTTGGATTGATTTTCCAAGATTGAATTAGTGCCCTGATCAAATGTTTGCGTGGTTGAAATTCGTATTGGCATAGCTCAACCTCACAGCGAATTAATAATCGTATCGAACAGTTCGCTAGACACCTGAATCACTCGAGCAGATGCCTGATAGGACTGTTGAAATCGAATAAGGTTGGCCGCCTCTTCATCCAGGTTAACACCTGAAATGGATTCCCACTGGGATTGAGATTGGCTTAAGATGGTTTCCGCCGCTTCCTGGCTAACTCCGGCGTCATTGGTTCGCGTGCCTACTCCACTTACCAGCTGAGCATAGGCGCCTTGATAAGTTACGGTACCATTAGCAACCGTTCTTTGCAGGCTTAAATTACCAAGTAATAATGCATTTCGGTTATCGGCCACACCGCCATTATTGTAGTTAAACTCTACTACATCGTTGGTCGCAGGTGATCCACTGTAAACCACATCGTAACCGCTTGCGGGGAATAACCCTGCCTGTTGAAGCAAACCGTTTGGTTGACCAGGGATAAAGGCAACACCAGGAACAACAACGGCATTGGTGGTGTTATTTATAACGTCATAGGACGTTGGGCTGGTGAATTCAACACGATATGGCGGGGTGAGAGCAAAAGGGGTTGTGGTAAAATCTGCTGTAGTTGTATCAGAAATAACAACCTCATCAACAAAGCCTCTGCCAGTGTTAGTTAAAGGCTCATTGGTAACAACCGGCAAGGCAGCTGCGATTTGTCGAACGTTATTTACTTCCATCGACATACCAAATGCGCCGTATCGAGTTGGCATAACCCGAAATTCATCACCATCTACCGGCACACCAGCATTAAAGTTCAACGTAAAGCCATCGGCGGTAACAAAGGTTCCACCTGCTCCAGGATCAGCAAACACGGCGTTCACAGTATTATCGGAATTATAAAGCGTATAGTTGCCCGTGCCGCCGTCATAACGAAGCCGGTAATCGTCCACGCTTAGCAAGCTTGTGTCATCAACGGTCACAGATATACTGGCTGTTCCTACGTTGCTTGAGCTGGCGGCAATTCTTGATGCTTCACTAAGTGGGGTGTTAATGTCGCTAAAAAACAAGCCACCAAGCTGATTATCTAAATCCATACCAAGCTGGTGCTGATCATTAAAAGTATCGGAAACCACTAAAGCAATTCGGCCCAATTCATTAAAAACAGGATCAATAAGTTCTTGTCTTACGTTAAGCAATCCACCTAATCTTCCACCGGATATTAGGCCGCTAATATTTTGAGTGCTCGCACCACTTCGTAGAATTACTTCATCACGACTAACACCTGATAGTGTGGCATTGGTTTCCATAGCAAAGGATTCGTTACCAATGACCAGTGGCTGACCGCTACCAACAAATATGCTGACACTTAAGTTATCCTGTGGGAGTACCTGAATGCCAACCAGTTCTGATAACTGACGCACAGCCTCGTCCCGCTGATCTAACAAGTCATTGGGAAGCTCACCTGTATTATTGGTAAAAACGGCCTGAATAGATTCGTTATAAGTAGCAATACTATCGGCAAGTTGAGTTATTTTTGATGTAACCGCTTCTAATTCAATGTTTAGCGTTTCGTTAGTTTGAAAAACTTGTTCATACACTGTATTAAACCGATTAACCAGTGCTTCACCATTACTTAAAAGAACTTGCCGATTAGGTATAGAAGCAGGATCGTTTGCCACATCCTGCACCGCATCAAAAAAGTTTTGCAGCGAAGGTGTAATCGCCGTAGAGTCATCACCGAGCAGTTGATCAACCCTTACCGCGTATTCAAAATAGGCATCGAATGTGTTAAATGAAGACACATCTCTTCGCAGTTGATCAACCACGTATTGGTTGCTAACTCGATAGATACTTTCAACATCTACGCCCTGACCGACGAAGGAACCACCCAATTGGCGAGGAGTACGAACCTCCATCCCTGTTTTTTGTCGGCTATAACCATCCGTATCGACATTAACGATATTATGGCTAGTGGTCGACAAAGCGGTTTGACTCGCCTTCAACCCTGATAATGCTATGCCTGCTAGCTCTGCCATAATTTATATCCGATTTCTAAATCTTTTTACTGAACTTTTGTGCTACTGATTGCACAACTTCGCTATCAACAATGTTTGCAATTTTGTTGCCATAATTAGGGTCTGTTGCATATCCTGATTGCTGCAATTCGTAACCCCATTGTTTTTCATCTAGATTTTTTCTAATGGCGTTGTCATATCTGGAATTATTTTTTAAGAAAGCAACATAATCACTAAACGCATCATCTAAAGATGCGTAAGAGCGGAATGGAGCAGCTTCTTGGGCGGCAATTCCATTCCGGTATTCAAGCGTATTTTTCCTTACCACCTGGCCATCCCAGCGAGTATCGGCTTTTATGCCAAAAAAGTTGTGCGAAGAAACGCCCTCTTGATTGGGCATAACATGCTTGCCCCAACCAGTTTCTAAGACGGCCTGTGCTAAAACAGCTTTTACCCCAACACCCAGTTGTTTTGCTGCTTTTTCCGCATAGGGATAAATTGCTTCTACAAATTGCTGGGGTGAATCCCACGTGATAGCTGTAAGAGGTTCTTCTTGGATATTCTCTTCTGTGCTTTTGGAAACATTCTGCGAAACGGAATCAAATGATTCATTTCTTATAAAAACGGCAGGTATTTTGGAGTCTTGATAGGATGTGATATCGAATGCACGATTCGCCAGGCTATTAACATCACCATCTTTGTTGGCGAGTTGCTTTACTATTATCTCAGCCAAACCAATTCCTGGACCATTGGCAATATTCGACGCAAGCTGTTGATCGTACATGCCACGATAGAAATCACTTTCTTTGGAATTAAACATGCTGTCTTCGGAAAACAACGTATTAGCATCACGCATGCTTTTCAGCATCATATTAAGGAAGATGCTTTCCATCTGTTTCGCAGCAGCCTGCAAGCCTTGCTCAGCATTGTCTTGATTGAGTTTTCGCAGTTTATTGTACTGGGAAAAATCCAAATACAGATTAGAATCAATGGGAGCATCCGATTTGATCATGGCGTTAAATCACTATCAGTTCAGCCCTTAAGGCGCCGGCCTGTTTAAGTGCCTCTAATATGGCCATCAGATCGCCAGGCGCCATACCCACTCGATTCACAGCCGCCACAATTTCGTCTAAGGTGACGCTATCACCTACCTTAAACATATGGCTTTTATCCTGACTAATATCGATAGCAGATTCCGGTGATTCTACTGTTCGACCTCCAGCAAAAGCGTTAGGCTGGCTTACATTGACACTTTCAGAAATAGTCACCGTTAGATTGCCATGAGTGACCGCCGCAGGAGAAACCTTCACGTTATTGCCAATGACAATGGTACCAGTGCGAGAGTTAATGATGACTTTTGCGGAAGGTTCCGCAGGCTTTACTTCTAGATTTTCAAGCACTGATAGATACGTCACTTTTTGCGATGGGTCCCGCGGAGCACTAACCACAATAGAAGTTGCATCCATTGATCGCGCAACACCTGGCCCTAACAACTTATTAATTTCATCACGAACACGTTTGGCGGTGGTAAAATCAGGTGTATGCAAATTAAAGGTGAGGGTGTCGCCCTTTAGAAATGGATTTGGAGCCGCCACTTCGACCGTTGCACCATTGGGAATTCTTCCAACGCTAGGAACATTCACTGTAATTTTCGAACCATCTGAACCCTGTGCACCAAAGCCACCAACGACTAAATCACCCTGTGCTATGGCATACACCTTACCATTAGCGCCCCGTAAAGGGGTCATCAATAGGGTTCCACCTCGCAAACTGGAGGCATTTCCTAAAGAGGACACGGTAATATCAATTCGTTGTCCTGGTTTAGCAAAAGGAGGTAGCTCAGAATGTATAGAAACAGCCGCCACATTTTTCAGTTTTGGAGTTAAATTCTCAGGAACACTGATACCAAACTGCTCCATCATGTTTCGAAATGTTTGTGCAGTGAATGGTGTTTGATTGGTTTTATCACCAGTTCCATCTAAACCTACCACCAAACCATAACCAATTAATTGATTGGTACGAACTCCCTGTACATCAGAAATATCTTTAAGTCTGTCCGCTAAAACCGTAGAAGCCTGAATCAAGCAACACACGAGTATGACTAATTTTGCTCTCATAGCTTTCTCCTAAAACGGCCACCAAGTGCTGCCGAAAAATCGCGAGGCCCAACCTTGCTTTTGCGCTTCGGCAAGATCACCGGTTCCACTGTAGGTGATTCTTGCATCGGCTAAACGAGTCGATAAAGCCGTATTAGCTGGGCTCACATCAGAAGGTCGCAACAACCCTTCAATTCGTATAAATTCGTCGCCTTGAGAAAAAGTCATCCACTTTTCTCCGCGTACTACCAGAACGCCATTAGGTAATACATCCGCCACAGTTACAGAAATTTGACCCTGCAATCGATTACTTTGATCCGATGCTGCATCACCTTCGAACTCGCGCACGTTGTCTGTGTTGATCGACATATTTAATCCGCCAAACCTGGATGTCGCAGCGTCCGTTCCTAACAGCGAATCAACACCCATATCAGTTCGGTCTTCCTTATCAATGGCGGTAGTGTTTTTCTTGGAAGAAACCGTTCTTTCATCCAAATAAAGCGTTATGATGTCGCCGATTCTTCTAGCCCGTT
>JBFKSL010000080.1:0-11557 GCA_041626995.1 Ketobacter sp.
GCCGTGACAAGCTGGGCATTGATCCAGAGCTGTTGAATGTGAATGGTGGTGCGATCTCGATTGGTCACCCTTATGGCATGTCGGGTGCACGGATGGTTGGACACGCTTTGATTGAAGGAAAGCGTCGTGGCGCCAGGTTTGTGGTGATCACCATGTGTATTGGTGGTGGAATGGGGGCTGCTGGGTTGTTTGAGGTGGCCTAAACCAGTAAATGCAGAGGGAGGTTTAGTAGCCGTTTAAGTTTAAGGGTCGCCACTCTTGGCCTTCGGCTTCCCTGTGCTTCTCAAATTGAGCGGGCGGTCGGGCAGCTCACCCTTCGGGTTCAAACACTCCCTCCCTTCATCCCGCTCAATTCTGCGCTGCTCGGCTGCGTAAATACCCTTAAACGGCTGCTAAACCTTACGGCATCTCGCGGCCTTTTAAGCAGTCGCCGCAGCAAAGTTCAAATTCAACATCTGCAAACGCTTGCGCTGCATCTTCAACACAAACTCCATTTCCTGAAAACGGCTGCGAATAGTGGCCTGTTCCCATTTGGACTGAAGTTCCTGTTTCTTCTCTTCAAACGCTTGGCGTTTTTTATTCACCCATTCGCCACGCAGCTCTTTCCACTCTGTCATGGTCGTTAAAAACTGCTGATATTCGGTTTCCAAGGTCTTGCGTAGCGCTTCAATGTTGGGTGTAGGTAGGCGCGCTAAGCTCAGCTGTTTGTGAGCTTGCTCAAACTGCATTTTTACCAACGCTTCCTGAATCTTAAAGCTGGGAACGCGCTTTAAGTTAGTAGCCATACCGAGCCATGACAACACATTGATCATCCACTTAGTGGGATCGAACTGCCACCAACGCACACCGTTGCGATAATCGGTTTGGAAGTAATGGTGGAAATTATGATAACCCTCACCATAGGTAAATAGCGCCAGCATAAAGTTATCTTTGGCTGTATTGGTGTTGGTGTAAGGTTGTTTTCCCCACATGTGGCACAAGCTATTTATAAAGAAGGTAACATGATGGCTAATCACCAAACGCAGCACACCTGCCAGCAGCAACATGCCTAAGATATTACCGTTCAAATAACCTAATAGTAGAGGAACCCCCACATTGGAAAGTAGTACTAGCGGCACGTAATGATTGTGCTGGAACATCACGACTTTATCGCGTTGTAGATCCTGAGTGTTGCTCAGATCCACTTCACCACTTTTGTAGCTTCTAAGCATCCAGCCGATGTGGGCGAACCAGAAACCACGATTGATGGAATAGGGATCTTCTTCATTGCTGTCCACATGACGGTGGTGACGACGGTGGCCAGAGCTCCATACCAGAATGCTGTTTTGGATGGCACATGCGCCCCAAAAAGCAAAGAATATACGTACCAGTACATTGGCATCGTAAGCCCTGTGTGACCACAAACGATGGTAGCCACCGGTAATCGACATGCCACAGAAGGCCAGCATTACCACAAATGCTGTCCATTCTACCCAGTCGTAGCCAACCATAAAGCCGTACAACGGAACGGCAGTAATTGATACAAAAAAGGTAATGCTAAAGAGGAGGGTTGTGGTCCAGATCAGGGGGGCCTGCTCCTGCTTAATCTGTTTCGGCTCCGTCATAAATACTTTCCCGCGGTAATCGAACTTGAATATTTATTGTAGTCGTTGCTAGCCAAGCCGTGATGGCTGGTTCGCCAGAATTTGGAGGGATTCTATATCAAAATAAACAGCAGGTATATTGCAGAAAAAAAGCGGCTTAAAGCCGCTTTTTAAGAAACTACACTAGGAAAGAAGCTTACTCAGTTGCTTCTGCTTCCTTTTTTTTCGCTTTTGGTGAGGCTTTAGCTGCAGGAGCTTTCACTTTTTCTTCTTTCTTTTCGTTTTTGCTGGCGCCAAGTTCTACCAGTTCTTCGAATATTTTTTCGCTGCTATCCATGGTTTTTACAACCAAACCAATATAGGCATTTTTCAGTTGGTCTACAGTGGATTTAACATCATCGAATGGTGAGGTAATGTCTTCTTTCAGTTGCTTCAGAAAAGATTCCTCGGCGGTTTGAGCTTCACCGGTTTTCACCAGCTCATCAAACTGCTTATTGCTTTCTTCCTTGATTTTTAAGTAAAGACCGCGAGAGGCGTTAATTACTTGATCAACAGAAGAATTGAATTGTTCCAGTTGGTCTTTAACGCGATCTGATAGTTCACTCATTGATTGTCCCTCATATGAGATTTGCGAAAATAGAAAAGAATACGAGCAGGCAACGGCCGAGAAGACATCCCACACATCCCCGCCGATGCGAAAGCTAAAGGTATACAAAAAAATTAGAATTAGAACCCTAATTATTGTCCGACAATAAAATAGTTTTTAGGCTGATTTATGCACTAAATCGTGGAGAAGTCCGAGCGCCGCCGCTTGGGAAGTACACCAGTGACCAGTTTCTTGGCGGTACCGTAGGTAGAACGACGCTCTCTGGGGAAAAACGGCCCAATACCCACGACGCCTTCAGAATCTGGAAGTAAGTAGCGGTTTTCAGCTGCTTTCACCACTGCCGTTGTGATTTGTACAATGCGGGCATCTCCAAAGGGCGTTCCAACGCCGTTGTTAAGGGTCAAGCCCACTGAAAGATTACGAACGGGATCGGCCCAGGCGCCTGAACCACCGAAGCCAAAGTGGCCAAAACTCAGTGAGGTGGGGCGGCCAAAGGCAAATACCCGGTGAAAGCCCAAACGCCAATGCATAGGCACAGGGATCACGTCACCCATAGTGCGGTTCTGGATCTGCATGATCTCGTTCATGGTTTCCCGCGAGATCAGTTGAATACCATCCAATTCGCCGCCATTGGCAAGCAGGGCATACATCTTGGCCAATGAGCGTGCGGTGAACATGCCGTTCACTGCTGGCATACAGGCAGTGCTGAAGTCTTGGTGGTTAAAATCCAATTGGGTTGCACCTTTGGGCACCAGGGCTGCAATGGTTTTATCCAGATCCACATTCGCAATTTTTAAGCCTTTGGTGACAGCCTTAAGAAACAGCTTTTGCGAAGCCCGGTGGCTTTGATAGGCGAATTTAGAGTTTCCACCAATGCTGTTGACCAGCTCTGCTTTGCGTTTTAGCTGATCCTGCGGCAGGCCCACATATAAGCCATCCAAACCCAAGGGCATGGAGATAAGTTCATCCAGCACCTCAGCAAAGGTTTTGTTGGTGATCCGTTGAATTAATTCACCAATCAGCCATCCATAAGTCAGTGCATGGTAGCCATGATTGGTACCGGGTTCATGAATGGGTTGGGCGCGCTCGATGGCAGTGGTCATATAATTCCAATCCATCATTTGTTCGGCGTCATCGATCATTTCGCGGATGTGATACAAACCCGCTTCGTGACAAAGCAGTTGTCTTACCGTAATATTTTTCTTCGACTTTTGCCCGAACTCAGGCCAGTGGCGGCTAACGGGATCATCGTAATTTAAGTATCCTTGATCCACCAGGATGTGCAGAAGGGTTGAGGCCACACCTTTTGTAGTGGAAAAGGAAAGTGAAAGGGTATCGGATTGCCAGGGATCGCCATCGCGGTTTTTCGTGCCACCCCATATATCTACAACGCACTGCCCCTTATGGTAAACCGTTAGAGCAGCGCCACCGGGACGATTGCGGGGAATCTGTTTGGAAAGCAGGTCGGCAACGCGGCCAAAGTCTGGGTGAACATATCCCTGTAGCATATCCTCTCATCCGTATTTTGTAGTTATTGTGATTTCATATTTATAGCAGTTTTTTGATCAGTTTTCATAAAACTGTAAAGATTTTTGTCGGCTTGTAAGTTTGCCGCGGTGTAACCTATTAGGAGTAGGTTGTATGTGGCTGATTGGTCGAAAAAACATTTTATTGGTCTTTAAAGTCATGGGGCATGACAGAATTATTTGTTTTAATTGCGCGGCAATTTAATTTGGAGGAATAGCCATGAGTGAAACCCGTTGGTATCTGGGTTTTGGTGCGTCTGAACAGTTGTTTCAGCTTAATAAAGATTATCATGCATCGCTTACTACCAGCAGTGACAAAGTGCAGGCAGAAAAACTTTTGGCCTTGTTGTCACGTTTTACTGATGAGTGTTTGGATCAGTATTTTATTGCGCCCATCGAGCAGGTAAAAATTAATTCCGTTGGCAAAAAGATTGTAACCAGTGGAGTATCGGCCATTAAGAAAACTATTCACCTGACGTTGAAACAGGTGGTGAAGAAAATGTCGGCAGAAGACCGTAAACATATGGCTGACTACATTGATGATATGTTAATGCCGCTACGGGAGAGCAAACGTTTTCCTATTTACGTTGCGGTACCTGTTACAGATGAATTGCGTAATAAGTTAACAAGTGCGGTACAGGAAGGGAAAAATAATGGTGTTGATGCTATCAGTCAGCAATATTCTGATGCGTTATGTGAGTTGATTGAAGTTGCATTGAATACCTACATGAATGAACCGTTGGGAATGATGAAGCTGGGCCGTGTGATGGCAAAGATTACTTCTGTGGCCAGTGACACTATTCGCAGCGCTGCGCAGACGGTTGTACGTAAAGTGATTCCATCTTTAAGTGAAAAAGAAATGATGGGCTTCTTTGAGTTTTCGGAATCAATTTTGTATCCCAATCCAAAACTGGAACAAGCGGCATAACGAACTGTATTTTAAAGCGTAAATTTCTGAATTAAAAAAGGGGCAATTAATTGCCCCTTTTTTTAACGCTTGAAGCGGTGGTGTTAGCTTAGCTAACCATAGCTTCCAAACGAGATTTGATGATCTCTTCTGCATCGGCAACGATGCGCTTCAGTAAAGTGTCACAATCAGGAATGTCCTTGATCAAACCAACGATCATGCCTGCGGTCCAGATACCGTATTCCAGATCACCGTTATCCAAAACTTCACGACCTTTCACACCCGCCACTAATGGAGCCAAGTCTTCAAAGTTGGTGTCGCCTGGTAGAGCTTCGATCTCAACTACTTTTTCTGCCACGCTGTTTTTGAATACACGAGCAGTGTTGTTAAGAGTACGGAAGATCAAAGATGTATCCAGCTCAGAAGCTTCAACCATGCGTTGTTTTACGTTTTCGTGAACAGGTGCTTCTTTAGTGGCAACGAAACGGGTACCCATGTTGATACCATCTGCACCCAAAGCTAATGCAGCAGCCAAGCCGCGACCGTCACCGATTCCACCAGAAGCGAGCATAGGAATTTTTAATACGTTGGCAGCGCAAGGCAGCAGAATCAAGCCGGGAATGTCGTCTTCACCTGGGTGACCTGCACATTCAAAACCGTCTACAGACACCATGTCGCAACCGATTTTTTCGGCTTTCAGTGCGTGACGAACAGAGGTGCACTTGTGAATTACTTTAATGCCAGCTTCCTTGAAGGCAGGCATGAAAGGCTCTGGGCTACGGCCAGCAGTTTCAACAATTTTAACACCACTTTCGATAACGACTTTGGCATATTCATCATAAGGAACAGGCTTGATAGTGGGCAACAAAGTGATGTTTACACCGAAAGGTTTATCGGTCATTTCGCGACAACGGGCGATTTCTTTGGCCAGGTCTTCTGGGGTGGGTTGCGTCAGGGCAGTCAAAATGCCAAGACCGCCAGCATTGGATACGGCAGAAGCCAGTTCTGCGCGGCCTACGTGCATCATTCCACCTTGCACGATAGGGTGCTCAATGCCTAATAATTCTGTAACTTTTGTCTTCAACATAATCACTTGCTCCAATTGATGGGTTTTTTCATGGTGCAAACTACACCAAAATCCCATTTTTGTTGCAATGACATAAGGGAGAGTAGTTAGGCAAAGTGATGATTTTGTGCTGTCAGGACAATTCCTATTGCCTTTAGCTAACTGGCTTCGATCAATTCTGGCAGGTTTTGTTGCACCCAGTAGACATCAATTACGTTGCCCTGCAGCATATGTTCCAGAGGGGAATGCTCCATGCCATTGATGTTTTTTCGGCGTAACCACATATTTACGGCTGCCTCTGTGGGGCACGAGCCGCGTAGCTTCTCATCAATATTGAGTAGGTAGGAAATGCGCTCTAATGTGTCTCTTGGAATGGTGCCGGTTTTGCCATTTTTCCAATTGGCGTAGGTGGAGGTGGCGGTTAGACCAAGTAGGGTCATGGCTTCAGGTCGGCTCAGTTGCCAGCGGTTGGCCATGTTAAAAAATCCTTTTAGCGCAAGCTGCGCGATGCCTCTGCGGGCGTTAACATCCTGGTTGTGCATAATAATCCGTTATTTTGATGTTACAGTTATGTTTATAGCAAACATAAACAAAAAGGCCAGCACTGGTGCTTGGCCTTTTTGTTTTAGGTCATCATTGCTGGATGAAATTTGTTAGTAGCGGTATTTTCCGCCGCAAATTTCATCAAAAGTTGCGCTATCCACAGGTGTGTATTCGTCGTTACCTGGTAGTAGAGCGTAAACCAATTCTTCGTTGGTTTTTGAAGGGTCAAAGCCTTGCTCTTTCAAATGGGATTTTTGGTATTTGAAAGTACCAGTGGTTTCCATTTGTTGTTTGATTCTTAAGAACAGAGGAACTGCATAAGCGGGCAGCTCTTCCTTGAGGAATCGAGCCAGGTCTTTAAAATCCACTTCTTCCAGTGGCACTGAGGGCGTAATAGACGCCATACCCGCACGGCCATTGGTGTTGGGGATTTCTACGCCGTAAACCACCGCTTCGGAAAGCTGAGGGTGGTTGGATACTACGTTTTCCACTTCAGTAGTGGATACGTTTTCACCTTTCCAGCGGAAGGTATCACCCAGACGGTCAACAAATTGAGTGTGACCAAAGCCAATGTCGCGCAGCATGTCACCAGTGTTAAACCAGCGGTCACCCTTGGTGAATACATCGGTAAGGATAACCTTTTTGGTTTTTTCCGGATCGGTGTAGCCGTCCAACGGTGCTTTGTCATTGATCTCGGCAATCAATAACCCTTGGCCACCTTTTTTCACTTTCTTCATAAAACCGTCAGCACCGCGAACGGGTTCTTCGCGCTCTTTGTCGTACTCTACTAACGCCCAAGTCATGGGAGAGAAGCCAACGGTGTTATCGAAATTGAAAATGTTGGTGAAGCCGATGTTGCCGTCAGAAGCTGCATACAGCTCGCAAATTTCTTCCACCGCAAAGCGTTTCTTAAATGGCATCCACACATTTGGACGCAAACCATTACCTACCATTTTGCGCACAGGGTTTTTAGCGTCGTCGGATTTTTCGGGTTGATCCAATAGGTAGCGGCATAGCTCACCCACGTAGCCAATGGCCGTGGCGTTATATTTGCGTACATCTTTCCAGAAGTTGGAGGCGCTGAATTTACGGCGAATGGCAAAGCCAGAAGCACCCGCAATGGCCGATCCCCAGCATACACACAAGCCGGTAGCATGGTAGAGGGGCAGAGTGGAATACATGACGTCTTTAGGCCCTAAACGCATGGCCATAATGCCGAAGCCACCATAGGATTTCATCCAACGACCGTGCTTGAAAATACCGGCCTTGGGCAAGCCTGTGGTGCCAGAGGTGTAGATATAAAAGCAAGGATCTTCGTTGTAGATTTTATTGGTAGTGTCGGGGTTGTGGGTTGGGCTACTGGCGCTTTCGGTGGCCAGGTTTTGGTAACCCTCAGGGGCAACGCCTGGGTCTTTGGTGGTGTCTTGATCTGCCAGGAAGTAGATCATGTCGTCTTCCACTTGCAGTTCGCTACGCACTTCATTAAAGGCGTCTACCAACTCGCCGCCTACGATAGCGGCTTTCGGCTTAACCAGGTTGAAACTGTGCACTAACACGTTGCCGGTTTGCGAGGTATTGAGCATGGCGCAGGATGCGCCGATTTTGGAAACCCCCAATACTGTGGCCAAAAGCTCGGGGCGGTTTTCGATGAAAACTCCAACCACATCACCTTTTTTGATACCTTGGCTCATTAGGTAGTGGGCAATTCGGTTGCCCCACTGGTTGAATTCATCGTAGCTGAAGCGAACGTTTTCATAGAGTATCGCTGTGCCACGTGGGTTTTTCTTTACGGCTTGTTCGAAGGTCCATCCCATGCCGCAAGCTTGATTGGGATCATTGATGTTACCGATTCGTAGTCCTTTGATCATCCGAGGCAAATTGCGCATTACAAACGGCGCTTTTTTAAGCATCATGCCCCAGGTAATCACATCAGTAGTACTGCTAGTCATGTTACCCCCAGTCGGCAATCCTAAGTTGTGTAGTTATGGCGTAAGAAACAAATTGATTCATGGTGATTATTCTGTACCCGTTATTAGAGCTGATCACTGTGTTGTACGTAGGTGTGACCTACCATTCTCCGCTCAATTTGCGTTGCAGTACGATACCTGCAAGGGCGTACTGGTTCAAGTTTTTGAATTAAAACTAAGTGAGGTGAGTTGCAGGTATTCACAGCCCTGTGGCGTTCTATAACAGTTGGCTCAGACTGTTACAAAACTACCACAGTTTGATTGGTAAGAAGCTGGATGAATTAATCGAGCACCCATTTTGCTGGTCTTTTTTGTACAAAGGCCATGGTGCCCTCGGCACCTTCCTTGCTTTGCACTGCCTGGGCAAAGTCAGTGGCAGCTTGGTCAAGCAATTGTTCCATTTCCTGTTCACCTACCTGCAACAATAGGGATTTTGTGGTGGCATTGGCTTTCGGTGCGCAGAGGCTGACTTGCTTTAGTACGGAATCAAGTCGTTTGTTGACCTCTTCTTCACCATGGCAATGGTAGTGGGCAATGCCCAGCCTGACGGCTTCTTCACCGTTAAATCGCTCACCCAGTAAGGCTAAGCGCCTGGCTTGGGTCAGGCCAATACGCTGCACCACGAAGGGCGCGATTTGCGCGGGAATGACTCCCAGGCTGGTTTCGGGTAGGCCGAATTGTGCGCTTTGATCAGCTATGGCTACATCGCTCACACAGGCTAAGCCAAAACCGCCGCCTAAAACGGCACCTTGCAGAAGGCAGATCACCACTTGAGGTAAGCGATTGGCTTGGGTAATCATTTTTCCGAATACCCTATTAAGAGAGTAAAAAGCGTTTGGCTGATCAGGATCACTATTGGCGGCTTGAGCTCTTGCTCCTGCCATGTCTTTAATATCACCACCCGCACAAAAGTTATTTTGTACACCTCGTAAAACCAGCGCGCGTATGTCTTTGCTTTGTTCGAGTTGCGAGAATACCTGTTGCAGCTCTTCCACCATCTGCAAACTCATGGCGTTGCGGCATTCAGGGCGGTTGAGGGTGACATATAAGGCAATGCCTTTTTGCTCCACCAGTAAAGTCTGATAATTCATTGTGTACCTACTTTGGTGCGCTTATTTCTTTTTGCCAGGAAGAATATCCATGGTTTTACAGATGATGCCGAGCATGACTTCGTCTGCGCCGCCACCGATGGATGCTAAACGGCTGTCGCGATAAGAGCGGGATACTACGTTGTCCCACATAAAGCCCATGCCGCCCCAATATTGCAGGCAACTGTCGGTGACTTCACGTGCAAGTCGGCCGGCTTTGAGTTTGCACATTGAGGCACGCTGTAATGAGCGTTGTGGATTCTCGCCGTTGATATAATCTTCGCAGGTGCTGTAGACCAGGGCTCGCAATGCTTCAATTTCGGTTTGCAATTCTGCCAGACGGAAATGAACGGATTGGTTGTCAATCAGCTTTTGGCCAAAGGCATCTCGTTCTTTTGTATATTCAATGGTGGCTTTGATGACATTATCCAAACCGCCAATAGCGTTAGCTGCACCCCACATGCGCTCTTCCTGGAACTGCATCATTTGAATCATAAAGCCCTGACCTTCTGCACCGATGAGGTTGCGCTGGGGAACGCGTACATTATCGAAAAACACTTGTGCAGTGTCGGAAGAGCGCATACCCAACTTTTTTAGGGGTTGGGAAAGGCTGATGCCTTTAGCGTCTCGTGGCACCAGAATTAACGATTTGTTTTTATGTTTTTGATCGTCGCTGGTATTGGCAAGCAGACAATACCAATTCGCTTGAGTGGAATTGGTGATCCACATTTTGCTGCCATTAATAACGTAATCATCACCTTCCTTTGTGGCTTTGGTTTTTATGTTGGCAACGTCGGAGCCGGCTCCTACTTCACTGACCGCGATGGAGGCTACCATATCTCCTTTAATGGCGGGCACCAGGTATTGATTGCACAAGTCTTCATTACCAAAGCGAGCCAACGCTGGCGTGGCCATATCGGTTTGTACGCCAATGGCCAGCGGTACGCCACCGCATTGGGCGCGACCAAGCTCTTCTGCTGCTGCGAGATTGTAGGAATAGTCTAACCCCATGCCACCGTACTTTTCTGGTTTGCTGATGCCCAGTAAGCCTAAATCGCCCATCTTTTTAAATAGTTCGTGGGCAGGAAAAGGTGGCTGTTCTTCCCATTGTTCGATGTTGGGGTCAATTTCTTTTTCCACAAATTGGCGAACAGTGCGGCGCAGTTCTTCGTGTTCTTGTGTAAATATCATGGCGTTTTCCCTGGCAAAGTATGTAAGTCGTTATAGTCGTGCAACGCCGAAGGCATTGGGCTGTAAATTGCGATGTTTGGCTTCGTTATGCGTATCTAATATGAAGCCTAATATTTTACGTGTGTCCCTGGGATCGATTAATCCGTCGTCCCAAAGATGAGCTGTGCCGTATAAGGCGGTAGATTGTTTTTCCAGGTTTATGGTGGTGGTTTGTTCCAGCATTTCCAATACGTTTTCATCGGGCTCCATGCCCATGGCGCGTTGTTTTTGTTCGGCCACAATGCGCAACACTTTCCCCGCTTGAGCGCCGCCCATCACGGCGGTTTTGTTGTTGGGCCAAGCGAAAATAAAATGGGGGTCAAGACCACGGCCACACATGGCGTAGTTGCCTGCTCCATAGGAACCGCCCACGACAACAGAGAATTTCGCAACACGGGCATTGGCTACAGCCTGAATCATTTTGGAACCGTGTTTAATAATGCCGTTGCGCTCGGACTCTGTGCCGACCATAAAACCTGTGGTGTTGTGTAAAAATAGAAGCGGAGTTTGTTTTTGATCGCATAACTGAATAAATTGTGCTGCTTTCGTGGCACCTGCGGTAGTGATAGGGCCGTTGTTACCGATAATACCAACGGTATGGCCGTGAATTTGGCTCCAGCCGCATACGGTTTGGTTATCGTATTCGTTTTTAAAATCCAGGAAGTCAGAATCATCCACAATTCGGGCTATGATTTCACGACAGTCGTAGGGGCGCTTTGCATCATTGGGTACCACGCCCAGCAATTCTTCTTCGTCAAAGCGAGGCGGTAAAAATTCCTTGGATTTTAGATAGGGGAGTTGTTCGTTCCAAGGGATTTTCTTCATTACTTCTCGTGCAATGCGAATACCATCGGCATCGTCTTCCGCCAGATACTCGGCGGTGCCGGCTTCATAACTGTGCATCTCGGCGCCGCCCAGGGTTTCATCATCCGCGATTTCACCTGTGGCCGCTTTTAGTAGTGGTGGGCCGGCCAGGAACATTTTTGTTTTACCGCGTACTGCAATGATGTAGTCGGATAAGCCGGGTTGGTAGGCACCAC
>JBFKSL010000081.1:0-11541 GCA_041626995.1 Ketobacter sp.
CACCAGTAATCATTACTTGGGGGTTTCGGGATACGATGGATTCCACGCTTACTATGGGTGAAGCTTCGTTCAGGTCGCTGAAAATATTTCTGCCGCCACAAAGTTCGTAAAGATCAGAAATAAAATGTTTGGCTGCCAGGGTATAGAGGGGGTCGTCCCATACTTGGTAGAACACAGTTACTTCGGGTTTGTTGTGGTTTGTCTCTCGTAGTTGGTGATGTTTTTTATCGAATTGATCAGCTTGTTTTTCGGCCATGGCCCCGGTACCAGCCACCTTGCCCAGTTGGCGAAGGTTATTGGAGATGCTCTCCAGATCCTTCGGGTTGCTCATATAAACCTGAATGTTTAACGAAGCCAATTGATCCAAAGTGTCACGGCTATTTCCGTCGTGCCAGGCAATGATCAAGTCGGGAGCCAGCGCTAAAATGGATTCGAAATTCACTTGGTTATAGGCGCCCACCCTTGGAATGGCCTTAGCCGCTTCTGGGTAATCGCTGTAGCTTACGGTGCCAACGACTTTATCCCCCGCACCGGCAGCAAACAAAACTTCGGTGACGTGGGGAGCCAGGGAAACTATGCGTTGGGCGGGTTTGTTTAAAGTGATTTTACGCCCGGCATCATCGGTAACAGAAATGGGGCCAGCCAATGCTGTACTGGCCCATAGGGTGAATACAATAAACTTAAGCAGCTTCAGTTGGAATGGGTACATCGGGTGCTGAGGTACTCTCTTTCTTGATAGTGGGGTGAATAAAGTTTTTCAGCATCACCATCATGGTTGGAAGGAAAAGAAAGTCGAATACTAACGCAATGACAATGGTCATGGATACCATGATGCCCAAAATACCGTTAACGTTGAATTCTGAGAGTGCCAGCATGCCGAAGCCTAGGGCTAACACCACTGTTGTTGTAACCAGAGCAGCACCCACGTGTTCGAATGCGTAGTGAATGGCCTTTTCGGAGTCACCGTTACTTAGCTTATAGCCGCGAAGATACTTCGCCATAAAATGCACGGTATCATCCACCACGATGCCTAAGGTAATGCCAAATACCACTGCCACTGCCAGGTTTACCTCACCTACAAAGAAGCCCCAGATGCCAAGCATGATTGCAGCAGGAAAAGCGTTGGGAATAATGCTCAGCATGCCCATTTTCCAAGATCCCAAAGTAAATACCAAAATCAAAGAAATGAGTATGGTGGCGATCACTGTACCGTCGATCATGCTGTTAATGTTACGCTGACCCATGGCAGCAAACATCATTGAAGGGCTGGCACCATCGGCTTGTAGGTCTGGTGCATTTTCCTTAAACCATTGCTGGGCTTTGGCTTCCATGCTGAGTAGCTCTTTAGCCTTGGCGTCTTCAATGCTAACGGTAATGCGCAGTGCCGATTTGTTTAGATTGATTTGATTATTCAAATCCATGCCAAAAGGCAAAGACATCTCATATAAAAGCTGATACTGAGATGCCAGCTCCTGGTTTTCTGGTAAATGATAGAAGCTTGGGTCGTCATTATTCATGTTGCGGTTCAGGCGTTTCATGATGTCAGTAAACGCAAAAACATGGGTCACGTTATCTTGTTGGCGATACCATTCAACAAAGCTGTCAACCTTTCTTAAGAACTCAGGATTGTTTACACCGTTCATTTCGCCTGATTCAATGGCGTATTCTAAAATGTTCACACCCGTTAAATTTTCCTCGGCAAAATCGGCAGCGCGGCGTACTTCAATTTCTTCTGTGAAATAGCCAAAGTTGTCATCGTTCAGTTCGTTTTGGCCGACAAAAGATATACAGGCAACAGCGACCACTAGGCTACCGTAGAACAAAGCCCTTGGATATTTCACAGTGAAGTCAGCAATATGGGAATAAAAGGCTGTTCGTTGTGTATCCAGCTTGGGTGCGCGTCGCGTTAACCAGATGGCCATTTGTGGCAGGACGGTTAGGGAGAACATAAAAGCAAATGTTACTCCTATCGCCGAAATTAAGCCCAGCTCGCGGAAGGGTGGAGAGTCGCTGGACTGCATACTTAAAAAGCCGATAGCAGTGGTAAGGCTGGTTAAAAACACCGGCATCAGGTTTACATCCAGGCTGCTGATCATAGCATCAACTTTGCTCTGCCCTTTGCGCATACTGGTTAGATAATGGGAAAGAATGTGCACGCAATCAGCTACGGCTAGAGTCAGGATAATGATAGACGCAGCATAGTTGATGCTGTTAATAGGAATACCTAACCAGCCTTGTGTACTAACAGCTGATATCACGCTAACAATGATGATCAGAACCGTGACAAAGATGCTGGATGGGGAGCGCAGCATTAACCCAAGTAACACTAAAATCACCAAAAACATTAGGGGAATCAGGGTTTGAGAATCCTGCTGAGGCATATCATTAAAGGCGTTATTCAGCGGAATTACGCCGGTGATAAGAACATCCAGGTTAGGGTGCTTGGCTTCAAATTCAGCGCGCAGCTTCTCAACGGCGGTGATAATTACTGGTGTTTCTTTGGTTTGGTCTGTCTCTCCAAAATTTATTTGAACATTAACCGCGGATACATGACCACTGGGGGATACCAGTCTTTTTACTAAAAGCGGTTCTTTTAATGCAATGGTTTTGCGCAGTAGAATTTCTTCTTCATTCATCTCCAGAGCGTTATGAAAAAGGTCTTCCACCAGCAGGTCATCTTCGTCCACAAAAGTGTGTTGGAAGTTGGTGATAGAGTCTACCCGTTGTGAATACGGTATCAGCCAAGATTTTTCGGTAAGTTCCTCAATGGCTGCCAGGTTTTCGGGCGTAAATGTATCGCCATTATTAGGGTTAATCAGAAATAAAACATTATCGCTGGAGCTGAATTCACTCTGTATGAATTCGTTGGCCACCCGTTGAGGATTGTCTTTTTCGAAGAAAATGGTGTAGTCGGATTTTGCTGTTAGTTTTGTGCCGCCATAACTGGCTAATGCAATTACCAATACGCTGATGATCAGTAAGGGTAGCCTGTACCTCACCAACCATTCTGATAATGTATTATTCATGCTGCGTTACTCCTTCCTTAGGCAAACTTACTTAAATGATTCAACACCACCTGGTAATTATCCTCAGAGGGGTGCTGACTGCTAAGTGGCTGCCATCCGTATCCATCCAACAGGCAGTCCATGTGAGATACCAATTGATGTTCAACATCGGTAGGCATAAAACCGCCCACCAGCCCATCGGCTTGGCTAAGTGCTAATAGCCCAAAGCTTGCCGCCCATAACCCAAACCCTAAATCCACAACCTGCATGCCTTTGGGTAAAGTTAGGTCGCCTTGTGTAATCGCCTGTTCAATAATGGAATGAATGATTTGTTGGCAAGCGCCATCAATCTGTTCCATTTGCTGAATGCGGGAGGGTGAGGCTTTTTCGCGAATATTATTGGTGCGAGCTGCAATTAAAAGATCAAATTCTTCGGGGTATTTATTGGTGAAAAGCTGGTAAGACAACCCAATCGCCACCATTTTTTGCCGCGTGCCACCTTCGATTTGCAAGGCATGGGCAAACATTTCCACGCCTTTACTAAGACGCTCAACACACAGGCCACAAAGGATGTCTTCTTTGGAGGTAAAGTGCTTATACACGGTGCCTTTGGCGTATTCTGTTAGCTCTGCGATTTTGTCCATGGTGCAGGCAGAAACCCCATCGCTGCGAATGATTTCGCTGGCAGTTTCCAGAAAAAGCAGTTCCCTTTGCTCAAATTCCCTTTGTCGACGAGTTTTAGTATTCAATGTGTATGCTCCGTCATATTGTGACGAAACGTCACTTTTTCACGATGAGGGAGCAATGTCAACGCAAAATTCTGATAAAATTACTTACAGGTGATTTAAGAAGTAGGATAAGTGAATGGGGAATAAGGAAATTTTGCAGCATCTCCACCCGCAACAAATACCATCCTTGGATATGCTGCCGGAGGATAAGGCTGTTGCACTTTTAACCCGGCATTCTATTCGGGAGCAGCCCAAAAACAGTTTTGCAGGCTTTGATGTGCCGTTAACGGAATTGGGTGTTGATTTAGCCAGGGAGTGGGGTAAAAGCCTATCGCGGCCTATAGCTGGCTTCTATTCCAGCCCGGTGGCCCGGTGTGTGGACACGGCTGAGGCTATGGCCTTAGGAGCGGGGGTAGAACTGGCCATTGAAACTCATGGCAGCCTGGTGGAGCCGGGCAGTTATGTGAAGGATCTGCCGGTGGCAGGGCCTTATTTCTTTAAGTTAGGGCCGTTGGCGTTCGCGCAAAAGCACTTGCGTAACGAGGTACGTGGCGTGTTAACGCCGCTGGAGGGCGCACGCAATATCCTTAATCATATTAAGCAAAACCTAGGGGATGCAGGGAGTTTATCGGTTCATGTTACCCACGATACAATCCTGGCGGCGTTTATCTATTTTTTGCGTCAGGAATCTGAGTTGGAACAAGCCCATTGGCCCTGGATGATGGAAGGGGCTTTTCTTTGGTTTGAGCCGGGTGTAGTTCATTGGGTTTGGCGCGGCGAAGCGGGTTACTACGAAATCCAGCTCTAGCCTGACCTATCTGTCGCGGTATAATGCCGCCTCTCAAATTTTCATGGATACAACATGACAGCGGCTTTATCAGTTCGAGATTTGCGTAAAACCTACAGCGGTGGCTTTCAGGCGTTAAAAGGCATTAGTTTCGATGTACAGCCCGGCGACTTTATGGCGCTTCTTGGCCCTAACGGCGCGGGTAAATCCACCACCATTGGTATCATCAGCTCTTTGGTGAATAAAAGCTCCGGGCAAATCAGTATTTATGGCTGTGATATCGATGAGGATTTTGCAGCGGCTAAAATGCATATAGGTATTGTGCCTCAGGAATTTAATTTTAATCAGTTTGAGAAAGTGGAAGACATACTGATAACTCAGGCTGGCTATTATGGTTTAGAAGCAAAAACCGCCGCTGAGCGCGCAGAAAAATACCTAAAACTATTGGGGCTTTGGGATAAAAGGGAAGAGCGTTCGCGCATGCTGTCTGGCGGTATGAAGCGTCGTTTAATGATTGCCCGCGCATTAGTGCATGAACCCAAGTTATTAATTCTTGATGAGCCCACGGCTGGTGTGGATATCGAGTTGCGCCGATCTATGTGGGAATTTTTGCAAGAGCTGAATCAAAAAGGTACCACTATTATTCTTACCACGCATTATTTGGAGGAGGCAGAACACCTGTGCCGCTCCATCGCCATTATTGATCATGGTTCCATTATTGAGCAAAGTTCCATGAAGGCGTTTCTTTCCAAATTGGATCAGGAAACCTTTGTGTTGGATTTAGGTAAAGATATAGAAGAAACGCCTAGTATCGATGGAGTGCAATGCCGCCTTACGGATGCCCATACGCTGGAGGTGGATGTGGTTCGCACTGAACCACTCAACCGAGTGTTCACTACGTTGAGTAATATGGATATTCCTGTCATTAGCATGCGAAACAAAGCCAACCGTTTGGAAGAGCTTTTCGTTTCTCTGGTGGAGAGGAAAGCCTGATATGCATAATCAACAAAAGTGGAACGCGTTTAAAACCATCGTGGTAAAAGAAATTCGGCGCTTTACCCGAATTTGGATTCAAACGTTAATTCCACCTGCCATTACTATTGCGTTGTATTTTGTGATTTTTGGTGAGCTGATCGGGCGTCGCATAGGACAAATGGAAGGCTTCACCTATATGGAATATATTGTTCCAGGTTTAATTATGATGTCGGTGATTACCAATTCCTATTCTAATGTGGTGTCGTCTTTTTTTAGCACCAAATTTCAACGCAGCATTGAAGAGATGCTGGTGTCCCCCATGCCTAATTACATCATTATCGGTGGATTTGTGGTGGGCGGGGTGGCTCGTGGGATTTCGGTGGGTGTGATCGTTACTTTGTTGTCGTTGTTTTTCACTGATTTGCAGGTAAATAATATTCCGGTTACGGTCAGCATAGTGGTGCTAACGGCGGTGCTGTTTTCATTGGGTGGTTTTATTAATGCGGTATATGCCAGATCTTTTGATGATATCTCCATTGTGCCCACCTTTGTTTTAACACCACTAACGTATTTGGGCGGTGTGTTTTATTCCATTAGTATGCTGCCTGAATTTTGGGAAAATGTTTCTCGCTTAAATCCCATTGTCTATATGGTGAATGGGTTTCGTTACGGAATCTTGGGTGTGAGTGATATTCATATGGGTTTTGCTTATGGCATGGTGCTGTTGTTTATTATTGGCCTCTACGCTTGGGCTCACTGGTTATTGAAAAACGGCGTTGGGATTCGAACTTGATGAACGAGCATTCGACAGGCCCTTTAGGGCAAACTTCAGAATATCCAGAGCGGTATGATACGAGCGTATTGCACCCCATTCCACGTGCCACAGGTAGGGCCGAATTACAACTTGATAGGCACTTTCTACCATTTCAGGGCATGGATATTTGGAATGCTTATGAACTTTCCTGGTTGAATGAGAAGGGTAAGCCGCAAGTGGCTTTAATGAAGTTGCTGGTGGGTGCGGATTCTGAAAATATCGTGGAGTCTAAATCTTTAAAGCTGTACCTAGGTTCCTTTAACGGCAGCCGCTTTGATTCACAAGAACAGGTTCGCGCTACCATAGAAAATGACCTTTCTCAGTTGTTGCAAGGTGAGGTTCAAGTTCGATTGGACTCGCTACAACAGGGAACAGAATTTGCAGTTGTTCAGTTACCTGGCCTATGCATTGATGAGCTGGATGTGGAAGCAGATCGGTATTTGGTGGATGCTGAGCTGTTGCGGTGTGAAAGTGATGACGAAGTGGAGGAAACTCTGCATAGCCATTTAATGCGTTCTTGTTGCCCGGTTACGGGGCAACCGGATTGGGCCAGTATTATGATTCAGTATCAAGGCCCTAAGATATCCCACTCTAGTTTATTGCAATACATCATTTCTTATCGTAATAACCAGGAATTTCATGAGCAGTGTGTTGAGCGAGTGTTTATGGATATTTGGAATTACTTTAAACCGAAAAAGCTGATTGTTCATGCTCGTTATACCCGGCGTGGTGGGATTGATATTAATCCGTATCGCAGTTCTGAGCCTGTCGAATTTGAGAATATGCGGTTGATTCGGCAGTAAGGCTTAGCGCTAGTATATCTATATGGGGCCAAGGCTGATGCCAAAGCCTATCCACGCTGCAAACAGCAATGACCAGCCAATTAGAAACGCCAGAGAGTAGGGCAGCATAAGTGACATAATGCTGCCCACCCCGATCTCTTTATCGTAACGCTGCATGAAAGCCACTACTACACCAAAGTATGGCATTAATGGGGTGATGATATTGGTGCTGCTGTCTCCAACTCGATAGGCGGCTTGCACTTGCTCCGGAGCAATGCCTATCAGTAAAAACATAGGAATAAAAATGGGTGCCAACAATGACCATTTTGCTGAAGCGCTGCCTACCAACAAATTTATAAACGCAGCCATTAAAATAAATACTGACAGCAAAAACACCGGCGACAACTGTAGTGTTTGTAGCCATTGTGCGCCTTGAATGGCCATGATCAAACCAATGTTTGACCAAGCAAAATAATTTACAAACTGAGCAGCAAAAAACATTAATACCAAATAGCTGGCCATAGTGGCCATGGTGTCTTCCATATCTTTAATTACACTGCCTTTAGTCTGATATCGGTTTTGCGCTCGCCCATATACCAATCCACATAAAGCAGCGAGCAATGAAATCAAGCTCACAATACCATTTATAAAAGGTGAGCGAGTAATAGAGCCGGTATCAGGGTGGCGCATAATGCCGTTTTCAGGAATTAAGCAGGCCAGAATGATTGCTACAAATAGGATTAATACCCAGCCGGCGTGTTTTAGTCCTATGGATTCTTCAGCGGTTAAGGTTTTTTGAGTTTTGGCATCTTCCTGTTGTTTCCAGGCGGGAAGCGTTTTCAGAGTTACCTTTTCGGTTATTAAGGTGCCAACGATGGTAATGAAAAAAGTGGAGACGATAATAAAGTAATAATTGGCTACTACACTCACTTCTCGTTGGGTGTCCACTAACTTGCTGGCTTCGGTAGAAATGCCCGCCAGCACGGCATCGATAGGGCCGACCAATAGATTGGCGCTATATCCGCCAGAAACACCGGCAAAAGCTGCCGCCATACCTGCAATAGGGTGCTTACCGGCTGCGGCAAACACCAAGCCTGCCAAGGGGATCACCACTACATAGCCTGCGTCTGCGGCCAGGCTACTCATTACACCGGCAAAGACTACCGTAGCACTTAGAATTTTACCTTTGGCGTTCCCCACCAGCTTTTTTAGTAAAGCCGAAAGTAGCCCCGACTTTTCCGCTATACCTAAACCTAGCATGGCCACCAAAACTGTTCCTACCGGCGCAAAGCTGGTGAAGTTGTTAACCGTATTTTTCAGAATTTGATGCAGGCCGTGCTGGCTAATTAGATTGGTAACTTCAATGGTATTGTTGTTGATGGGGTGAACGGTAGATACCGACAGTAAACTTAATAGCCAGGACAGCAGCAACACGCCCAGGCTCATAAAAATAAATAACGTGGTGGGGTGGGGCAGGCGATTACCTGCACGCTCGATGCTTTTTAAAACACGGATAAACAAAGGTGAATCGGTCATGCTATACGATCAATTTGTCACGTATACGCTTGGCTGCTTCTTCCAGGGCTTCCACCACTGAGTCCTTGTCGTAGTTGCGGATTTTGTCGATATCGACAAACAGGGTGAAGCCGTCTTTTTCGCACTCTAAAAAGCTTTGCGAAGCACCCAGCTCTTTGCGGTGATCAACAATTTCGTAGATGGGCACGGTTTTGCTAAAACCTTTCACGTTGATTTGGCCGCGATCTCGGCACATGATCACATCACGAATCAAATTGTAAGTAGACTCTGCAATCAACACTTCCCCTGGTTGAGCAACGGATTCCAAGCGGCTGGCCAGATTCACTTCCCGACCAATAATGGTGTAATCCATTCGGGTCTCGGCACCAAAGTTGCCCACAGTACAATAACCTGTGTTAACACCCATGCGAACCTGTAGTGGTTTACTAATGCCTTCTTTGCGCCACTGTTGGCGTAGCATCTTCATTTTCTTGCGCATTTCCAGCGCCATAGAAACGCAGGCAATGGCATCTTGTTTGGGCCCGCGAGAAGTGGGGTCGCCAAAGAAAATCAATATGGCGTCCCCAACAAATTTATCGATGGTGCCACCGTACTTCAACGCAATGCGCGACATTTCGGTGAAGTAGCTATTAAGTAGGTCGGTTAGGGCTTCCGGTTGAAGTTCTTCCGATATTTCTGCAAAGCCTTTAATGTCTGAAAAGAAAACCGTTAATTTTTTACGTTGAGTTTCCAGGCGTACTTCCGTTTGCCCGGAGAAAATGGAGCCCCATACTTGAGGCGGCAGATATTTGGACAGCTTGCGGGATAGGTTTACCGATTCTTGCTGCCTTTCTTTGAGCTCGGTTTGAATATTGATCAGCTTTTTCGTTTGTTTAAACGTGAAGTAACCCAAGGTTGAGGCGAATAGCGTGGTTCCAAATAACCCAACTAATAACGTAACAGTGTGAGGCGGCGTGTTGCTGATTTCAGGCACGCCAAAAACAACCAGTCCACATATCATGCCTAGCAGCAGCGTGCATGTGCTAACCATCCAGCCAAATACGCCGCCAACCGTCATCGTGCCAGTACTGAATACAAAAAACAGGAACAGTGATAAGGCAGGGTTGAAACCAAACAACACAATGCCACACCCACCCAGGGCGGTATCCAGCAGAATTAAAATGGAGTTGGTAGTGGCTGGGGAGCGCGCGCGCAGATTGCCCGTAACAAAGTGGGATAACAATGGATAAGCAATAGAAAACGCCGCCATCCACCATAGTTTCGGCGTGAGGTCGTCTGCCAAAATGGCTGCCGCAATAATCACTGCCACCGTAAAATAGGCGAAGATCCGAATATAATGCGGAGGCAATTCGTTATTAAACGATTTATTGGGCGTAATAGTCAGTGGAAATTTGTCAGGCATCAATCCCCATCCCTGCCAAACAATAATGCGGTTATTTTGTCAGTCATTCCAATAGCTTATCAAGTATTTCTTTTAAATTGTGTTAAGTATAGATCATCGCCAAGTGTATGGGTTAGATGTTCATCTGCCAATACAGTTCTGCGTATTAAATAGGAATTACTGACCGGTGGCGGTTTTAACCAGGGTTAAATGGCGTTTATTGCTGCCTTCATCATGAGTGACAGCTGTTTTTGCATCTGGATAGAGGAATCGCTGGTAATCCCAGTGGGAAAGGGTCTCAGGCAAATAAGACAGCACCAGTTTCATGGCAGATTGCAGATCAATTTTGTGAGCAGGCGACACCAAAACTGGATCGAGCCCATCTAACACCCGCAACAGAGCGGCGTTGCTGCCAGGTTGATCAACTGGCACCCAGTTGCCACGCAAATGGCCCAGCTCTGCAGGCATGTCTTTAGGTTTGACCGGGCGAACCCCTATGGTAGGGACGTTGGTAATCAAGCCTACGTGAGTAGCAACACCGAAGCTGTCAGGGCCGGTTCTGCCTCGGCCATCGCAAATAAATACATCGGGTACACGGTTTAGCTTGCTTAACGCTGCGATAACGGCAGGTACCTTACGAAATGCATGCAACCCTGGTTGTGCTGGAAAAACAGTTGTTTTAAGGGCAACCTTTCTTTCCAATAGTGTGCGAGATGGGGTGGAATGAATACAGATTTGCGCCTGCACGGTAGCAGATAGGTTAGATTCTTTGGTTGGTGCAATTTCGATTCGCCCAATCAAGTTAGGATTTTCGCATTTGCCATCGGTAACCACCCACGCACTAAGGTGCCGCTGAATGGCCCTGGCATTCTCTGCTGTCACATTCCATGCATGTAGTGGGTGAGTCTTCATTCCAAAGAACCGTTTTATTTGAGTTATTGAGCTTAAGTATTGTCAACAATGGGGAATTGCGGTGAGAACCAGATCAAACTTTGGCCACTTTTTGGTTAAAAAGTGCTCTGGCGGTATCAAATTGGGACTAGATGGTAGAGCTTCTCACTTACTTATCTAAATAAGGTATGATTAGCGCGCCTATTATTCACAAAAAGTTGAGTTTAATACCATATGTCTGATTTGCTGCAATCCATTATGAACCGTGTATCGAATCCCCGCTTGATGGAACCAGCTCCTAATCGACAAGAGTTGGAGACACTATTTAAGTGTGCAGTGAGAGCACCGGATCATGGCCGCTTGCGGCCCTGGCGATTTGTTGTGTTGCAGGGTGAGGCTTTGGATAGGCTGGGTGCCGCATTCGTTGCCACTCAGCCTGATGCAGATACAGCAAAACAGAACCGCCTGCGCGCCATGCCAAGGCGGGCACCTATGCTTATTGTTGCCATTGCCAGCACCAACCCTGACCACCCTAAAGTGCCGGTGTGGGAGCAGAAGGTTGCAGTGGGTGCAGCAGTTCAAAATATTCAGCTAGCAGCCCAGGAGTTGGGCTATGGAACCATGTGGAGAACGGGTGAAATC
>JBFKSL010000082.1:0-11517 GCA_041626995.1 Ketobacter sp.
CATTCGCCCGAAACCTGCTGGCATCGCCGGATCACAACTTCCAGGATTCGGATGTCGATGAGGAAATCCCGGGGTATGCCGCTGCCTGCGGCAGGTTCGATGAAGCCATCGCATTGCCCACCGAATTTTCTGCCCGTATTGCACGAAACACTCAAATCGTGATTCAGGAAGAAACCGGCATCACCAAAGTGGTCGATCCTTGGGGTGGCTCTTACATGATGGAAAGCCTGACTCAAGAAATCGCTGACAAAGCTTGGGCCATCATTGAGGATATCAAAACAAAAGGTGGCATGGCCAAAGCCATCGAAATGGGCGAACCAAAACTGAAAATCGAAGAAGCTGCTGCTAAAAAGCAAGCCCGCATCGACCGCGCAGAAGACGTGATCGTAGGCGTAAACAAGTACGTTCTAGCGAAAGAAGATGATATCGAAGTATTGGAAATCGATAACACCTCAGTACGTGAGCAGCAAGTCAAACGTCTGAACGATATTCGCTCAAGCCGTGACCAAGCCGCTTGCGAAGCAGCGCTAAACGAGCTGACCCAATGGGCAGAGTCCGGCGAAGGTAACGGTCTGGATCTTGCCGTTAAAGCCGCCCGTTTACGAGCGACAGTTGGTGAAATCAGCGACGCTGTAGAGAAAGTTTGGGGCCGTTACAACGCCAACGCTAAAACCGTTTCCGGTGTATACGGCAGCTCTTACGAAACCGATTCCGATTGGCAGCAGATGCGTCAAGATATCGAATCTTTCGAAAGCAAGCATGGCCGTCGCCCGCGTATGTTGGTAGCAAAAATGGGCCAAGACGGCCACGATCGAGGCGCCAAGGTTATTGCCACCGCATTTGCTGACGTTGGTTTTGATATCGACCTCTCTCCCTTGTTCTCTACCCCAACCGAGGTGGCCAAACAAGCAGTTGAAAATGACGTTCACGTTATTGGTGTTTCTTCTCAAGCAGCGGGCCACAAGACACTAGTACCCGACCTGATCGCCGCACTGAAAGAACAGGATGCGGAAGACGTCATCGTC
This sequence comes from Ketobacter sp., assembly GCA_041626995.1. GTDB lineage: Bacteria > Pseudomonadota > Gammaproteobacteria > Pseudomonadales > Ketobacteraceae > Ketobacter. Next base: position 1,026 of record JBFKSL010000082.1, read on the forward strand.
GTTGTAGGCGGCGTTATCCCACGTCAAGACTATGATTTCCTCTATCAAGCTGGTGTGAAAGGCATCTTTGGCCCTGGTACCAAGATCCCAGTTTCCGCCCGTAAGGTTCTGGATGAAATCAACCAGGTAGCCTGATTCATTGAACAGCATCAATATCGAAAAGCTTTTGCAAGGCAACCGGCGGGCCCTTGCAAAAGCCATCACCCTCAGTGAAAGCAAGCTCGACGATCACCGCGAGCAGGCCCAACAACTGCTCGAAAAGGTGCTACCACACACAGGAAATAGCATCCGTATCGGTATTACCGGCATTCCTGGTGTGGGCAAATCCACCTTTATCGAAGCCTTCGGCCAACATCTTATCGCGCAAGGCCACAAAGTGGCCGTATTAGCGGTTGACCCCAGTTCACCGATAACGGGTGGCAGCATTCTTGGCGACAAAACCCGAATGGAACTTCTGTCGCAGCAGGACAACGCCTTTATACGCCCCTCACCCAGCGGTGGTGCTCTTGGTGGTGTAGCCCAAAAAACCCGAGAAGCCATGCTGCTTTGCGAAGCGGCTGGTTACAATGTAATTCTGGTAGAAACGGTTGGTGTAGGCCAGAGCGAGTACGAAGTGGCAGGGATGGTAGATTTCTTCCTGGTGCTGATGCTGCCCAACGCAGGAGATGAACTTCAGGGCATCAAAAAAGGTATTTTAGAATTAGCTGACGCCATTGCGGTAAACAAAGCCGACGGCGACAACCGGCCCATGGCCCTGCAAACCAAGCGACATTACGAAAATGCGCTACATATCCTGCAACACTCCAATTTCTGGAAGCCTCAGGTCACTCTTTGTTCAGCGCTAGAAGGCGGAAATATTGCCGAAATATGGCAACTCATTGAAGAATACAAAGAAAAATCCATCGAAGCAGGCCATTTTGACCAAAACCGTCTAGGCCAAAATCAGAAATGGATGTGGCGCCTGGTGCACGAATTGATTGACCGCAGGTTAAAACAAGACCCAAATGCCAAACAGGTTTGTGATAAAATGCAGACAATGGTAAACGCTGGTCAGACAACACCTTACATTGCAGCCCACAGGATTGTAGAATCGCTCTAAAGATCAGCGGTTAATCAGCAGGTTATCAACAAGTAAATCTAAGATACATTAGAACTACCAACCGGCCACATTAATCAAAAAAACTTTAGTTTATTTACATTGTTGGATGCCTTAAAATCGTACACATTACGAGCAAATGCATAAAACGGTGCTGCCAATGGGTGTGGAAAGAATGAGCGACACTGAACAACGGAACCGGACAGCCTCTAGTGTTTCAGCGGCCATCCCCGCTCTTGTAAAGCAGGTTAAAGAAAATACCTTCTCAATACTCTCCAATAATTTCAGCCACTTTTTCAGTAGCTGCGATGACCTGTTTTTCGATCTAGCATCCAAAGCTGGCACCAACAACGAACAAAACCTGTATTTCGATTCCATGCGTGAAGTGCGTATCAAAAAACCTCAGGTTTGGAATCTTTTTAAAGGCCGATTCGAAAATAACTTTCGTGACCTTACCAAAAATCGGCTTGGCAACAAATCCAACAGTCAATCAACTCAAGATAACTTCAGTTTAGAATCCATCCAACTGGTGGACAAAGACGACATGGAACAAGACGTTGCCATAACCGGTATCGTAAACCGCGCTCGTCAGGAAAATCAGGAACTACTCTATCAACTGAATTGTCGATTCGATTATTTAATGCCAGACGTACGGGTCAACGAAAATAACAACCCACTGGATCCAGCACAAATTTGCGCAGCAGTAAGCGAAGGCTTAAATGCGTTAGACCTGGACGTAAAGTGCAAAGTAATACTATTAAAACACTTAGACAGAACTGTTATTACGGAATTAAGAAATATCTATTCCCTGGCCAACGAATTAATGATCAACGCGGGAATATTGCCTCAGGTACGCTTTGATGTGCGTAAGAACCCCAACGCAAATGTAGCGTCAGCTCCAGGACAAGCCGCGACAGCGGAACCCAACCCCTTCGACGCCTTGAATAACCGAGAAGATTCTGCAGGCGGCTTTGCTCCCCAACAGCAATACAGCATGAACACTCCTATGGGTAATTCTGGCGTTACCCTGGGGCAAGTTATGAACATGTTTAATCAGTTGCGCCAAAGTGGAATCTCGTCGCCAAATTTTATTTCTCGGCCTGCAAGCAGAACGTCGCCGCCCATTCATCAGCAAAACCTGCTGGATGCACTAACCTCTCTCCAGCTGTCTTCTGAATACCTACAATCACCCAATGAATTTAACGTTAAAGCGGTGGTAGAGCGTATTCTCGATGAAAACAAAAAATCAGGAAAAGCCGATGCGCTGAACGAGTCTGACGAAGACATCATCAACCTGGTGGCAATGTTTTTTGATTTCGTATTGGATGACCGCAACCTTCCAGTGCCATTCCAAGCATTAATCAGCCGCTTGCAGATCCCCATTCTTAAAGTTGCACTAAAAGATAAAAATTTCTTCACCCATGCAGACCACCCAGCAAGACGACTCATTAACGATATTGCCTCATCAGCGGTGGGCTGGGATGAAAGTAGCGAAGCCAGCCAGGACAAACTTTATAAAGAAGTTAATCGCGTTGTTCATCATATAATTGAGAATTTCTCCGGTGACATCAAAATTTTTGAAGAAACACTGGAGTCATTCCAAGGCGCAACCAAGCTTGATAAAAACAAAGCTAAAGTGCTGGAAAAACGCACCCAAGAAGCTGCACAAGGTAAGGCAAAAGCAGAGCACGCGAGAGAACAAGCCAATGACGTACTGCTAAGCCGCCTTAAAGGTGCCCAGTTACCGGAAAACATCCTGTCGTTTTTGGTAAAAGTATGGCAAAAATTTCTGCTTTATATACACCTAAAACACGGCACAGAAAGCACCGAATGGCTTGAAGCCAAGCAAGTAGTGGATCAAGTGGTGTGGGCTATGCGCCCGCACCAGGATGAGCGCTCTCTAAACCGGTTAGAACGCATCAAGGACGATATCCTTCGCAAGATATCCCATGGCCTTGAAGCTGTCTCCATTTCCCGTGAAGTAATCCTAAACACCCTAAGTGTCTTGGAACAGAGCTTTAGCCTGGTGTTGTCTCAACAAATGGAAGAATCGGAGCTTACCGCCCTTAAACCTGAGCATCTGGTTGCCTTAGGACAAGCCGAGACTGGCGGTGACAAAGAGTGGGATCAACTCACCGCTGTGGAACGTCAACAATTAAAACTCCAAGCCGCCGCAAAAGAGTACGTATCAAAAGTATCAAAAATGAAACCAGGGGTATGGGTAAATTACACACCACCCAACAGCGCAAAATCGTTTCGCTGTAAATTGGCGTTGATTACTGAACCAGGCGAAACCTACGTATTTGTTAACCGTTTCGGTCTTCGTGTTTTTGAAAAGAGACTGAACGAATTAGCGTTGGATATGCAGAAAGGCTATGTAAAACTGATGGAGTCAGGCGTTTTATTTGATCGCGCCATGGGAAACATTACCAACAAACTCAAAAGCCTAGCTGGATAATGTGGCATGATGGGTTAGAATTACAGCTAACCCAAAGACAATGAATATTGCATGCTGACTGACAACGTCACTTTTATCAGTTATACCGGCGGATCCATCTTATTAACAGCACTATCTATAGTCGCATGTTATCTGTTTTATAAACGCCACATCACGTTCTCGTTAACCTTTGCCGCCATCGTATCCAGCGTGTGGTGCGGATTACTTGCGTATGACTCCATCACCCCAAAATTAACTATACAGCAGATGGTGTTAGCTGAAACATTAAGAGCAGGCAGCTGGATAATTGGAATACTCCAACAATTAAAATACACCACCCAGAATAAATCCGTACAACGCGGACCTTTCTTACTGCTCAATGCTTTGTGGCTTATCAGCGGCATTTTATTTGTTCTCATCCTGCCCCCCTATATCAGCAACAAGTCTGAAGCTTATCAACTTCTTGTTTGGTCCAGCTTGTTTCTTACCATCCTTTCAATCGTTGCCATCGAGCAACTATTCCGAAATTCTCCACACTACCGTACTAACAAAGTGTTCAGCCTCGGCTTGGCAGGAATGTATCTGTACGATTTGTATTTGTTTTCCTACGCGCTTCTTTTTGGCCAATTAGACGAAGAAATTTGGCGAGCACGGGGCGCAGTTAATGGCGCTTCGGCACTATTCTTGTGCGTTGCGTTGTTAGCGGTAAGCTCCAAAAATTATCCGCAATTAAATCGTGTGGCCATTTCACGACCAATGGCCTTCTACACAACCAGCTTAACCACTGCAGGCTTTTTCCTGGCACTCATGGCCGTGGGCGGTTACTACATAAAACTCTACGGCGGAAACTGGGGCACTGTTCTCCAGGTAACGCTAATATTTAGTGCTTTGATCGGGATTGCGGTTGTCTTTCTTTCTGAATCTGCTCGCGCAAGCTTAAGCGTTTATATTGATAAACATTTTTTTGTACACAAATACGATTATCGTTCCCAATGGCTAAGCCTTATTCACAAGCTAACTGAAAAGGCTAGCAATGAAGACCCTCACCTTAAATCCATTAAAGCTCTTGTGGACATTGGAAAATGCAGCGGCGGCATGCTGTGGATGGATAATGAGTTCGGCCGATTTATACCGGTCTCCACCTACAACATGAACCTGCCCAAGAGCGAAGTAGAAGAGCCTTCTGACAGCCCCTTCTGCACGGTTCTTCGGGAGAAAGAATGGATCTTCTACCCTGATGCCCCTACCAACCATGAGCTAAACACCTATAACGACCACCTACCTCAGTGGAGTAAACAAATTCCCGATATTTGGTTAATCATTCCCCTATTAGTGGATGAGAATATGATTGGCTTTGTTGTACTGGGAACCCCACCAAAAGAATCACCTTTAACTTGGGAAGATTTAGATCTTTTTAAAACGGTAGGCCGCGAAGTAGCAAGCTATATTTCTCGTAATGAAGCGGCCGAGCTTTTGGCGCAATCCAAGCAGTTCGATGCGTACAACAAATTATCTGCGTTCGTAATGCACGATTTAAAAAACCTGATTGCTCAGCAAGCTCTGGTGGTTGAAAACGCTGCCAAGCATAAAGAGAACCCTGCATTTGTTGATGACATGATTCGCACCATCGATAATTCTGTACAAAGAATGAGCAACCTTCTTAAGAAGCTACAACAAACCCAACCATCCAAAGGCCGTTCGCTGCCGTTGAAAAAAGTTGTAATCAATTCCGTTAAAAAATGCCAGGATAGATTCCCTCCTCCCTCATTGAGAATCTTGTCGGATTCCCTTAAAGTTGTGTCCGACGAAGATAACCTGGAAATGATCGTTACCCATATCATTAAAAACGCCCAGGAAGCCACACCAGCAGATGGTTACGTGGATGTTACCTTGCGTCAAGAAGGAAAACATGCCGTCATAGAAGTGGAAGATAACGGTTGCGGCATGGATAGTGAATTCATCAAAAACCGATTATTCAGACCATTCGATACAACAAAATCAGGAAAAGGGATGGGCATAGGTGTTTACCAAACCAGAGAGTTTATTCGCAATATGGGCGGTGACGTCATCGTAAAAAGCGAACTCCAGGTTGGCACCACTTTCACCGTATACATTCCTATTGATTTATCCTTGGATAGCGGAATTGAAAAAGCAGATCACACATGACACAAACCAAGCCAGTTCTATTAATAGTAGAAGATGACCTCGGCTTACAAAGTCAATTACGATGGCATTTTGAAGCCTATGAAGTGGTAGTCGCACCCGATAGAAAGAGTGCTATTGCCGCTGTTCGAATGCACGAGCCCGCTGTGGTGCTACAGGATCTTGGGCTGCCCCCCGACGAAGAAGGCGTAGAAGAAGGTTTTGCTACCATTCAGGAAACATTACGTATTGCACCCAACACAAAAATCATCGTCGTTACAGGTTACCACGACTACGAGAACGCACTTCGTGCGGTTGCTATGGGCGCTTACGACTTTTATCAAAAACCGGTGAATACTGACACTCTGGATTTGATTGTTCAACGTGCGTATCAAATGTGGTCTTTGGAAGAAGAAAACAAGCGCTTGCAAGATAATCGGCAGAGCCCTCTTCCAGGAGTTATTGCCAGCGATGAGCGAATGGCCTCTGTTTGTCGAATTGTTGAAAAGCTTGCTCCTACAGATGTCACTTGCATGGTGCTAGGTGAATCTGGCACAGGCAAAGAAGTGATCGCTCGCGCCATTCACACCCTTAGCCAACGCCGTGATAAACGCTTTGTGGCCATCAACTGTGCGGCAGTGCCTGAAAACCTCATGGAAAGCGAACTGTTTGGCTACGAGAAAGGGGCCTTTACGGGTGCAACAAAACGTACACTCGGTAAAGTCGAAGTGGCCAGCGAAGGAACGCTATTTCTAGACGAAATCGGAGACATGCCTCTCCCTCTGCAAGCTAAGCTTTTACGTTTTCTGCAAGAGCGCGTCATCGAACGTTTAGGTGGACGCGAAGAAATTCCGGTAAATGTTCGCGTGGTATGCGCAACCAATAAAAACCTTGAAGAAATGGTTGCCGAAGGTACATTTCGAGAGGATTTATTCTACCGAATCAGCGAAATTATTATTGATTTGCCTCCACTAAGAGATCGGGGTGGGGATAAAACACTATTAGCCCGGCATTTATTGGCGAAGTTTACCGATCAACTCAACAAAAACATTAAAGGGTTCACCACGGAAGCCATCCAAGCGATTGAGAGTTATGAATGGCCTGGCAACATCCGTGAAATGGAAAACAAGCTCAAACGAGCTGTCATAATGTGTGAACACAAAAATATCGGAGTTCCTGATTTAGGCTTACCGCAGCAAGATGACGTTTCTCTAAACCTTCGCGCCGTCCGTCAAGAAGCCGAAAAAGTTGCCATCATTAGAGCTATAAACATGTCTGATGGAAATATTTCCGCAGCAGCCAAACTGTTGGGGGTTACCCGCCCTACGCTCTACGATTTAATTAAAAAATACGGCATACATGTTCAAGAACATTCTTAAGGATCACTAAAAAAATGAAAGCTATATTAGTAAAAGCTACGCTGCTTTTTTTATTAAGCGTCCCTATTATTAGTTGCGAAAACAATGATGCAAGTGGAAACACCAAGCTCTCTGAAGAATACACAATGAGAGCGGAAAACTATATTAAACAAGGACAGTTCAAAGCGGCCATCATTGAGATCAAGAACGCTATTAAAACTGACCCAGGATATCTTAAAGCCTATTTGCTCTATACCGACATATTGTACCAACAAGGCAATCACCTTCATGCCATTGAAGTTCTCGAAGGTATCGAGAATAAAACTGCAAACGTCTATTTATCTCTAGCTAAAAACAACTTGAAACTTGGAAAAGCGAAGACAGCACTTGAACTGATTAGCCAAGCCAAACAATCCAGTCAATACAAGGCAGATACTGACGCTATATTGATAGAGGCGAAAGCAAACATAATATTAAAACGTTTTAACGAGGCGCTTAAACTAGTAGCTCAGGCAAAAGAAAAAACCAGCAACAAAACCCTCTTGTCAGAAGTTGAAATAACTGAGGCTTATGTACACAAGCTTAGCCAAAACAGTGAAAAACTAAAACTTTCATTAGACAAAGCACTCAAACTTAATCCAAATAATATCGATGCAATGATTATGCTATCGAGCGTATATTACTCGGAGCAGAGCCTGGAGCAGGCGGAAGACTTACTAACAAAAGCATTATATTCACTACCTTCAACAGACACGCTTACGCTAAAACGACTACAAATCCTAAAATCCCTGACTTCAATTCTTATGGAACAAGGCAGGACAAGCGAAGCCCTGGTTTATTCCAAACTCATCTCGGAAGCCAACCCAAATGCTCAAAAAATTGAATCGACCTACGAAACCGCAATCGAAGCTCTAAAAGCGGGTGACATTCAAAAAGCAGAGAAATTGCTTCAAGGACTCTATTCTGAACATAATTTAAAGGCTTCCGGTGCTCTGCTGGGAATGATTAAATATGAGCAAGGCGACTACACAGCGGCGGATAACTTCTTCCAAAATACTTTAGATCCCGAAACAGCATCAGAAAAAGCTCTAGCTTATTATGCCGGCACTCAATTAAGGCTAAAAAGCCCGGAACAAGCTCTAGCGGCCATAGAATCAAACATTAAAGAGAACTCCAACGATACACAACTATTATCCATATATGGTATTTCTCTGTTGGCGGCAGGCAAGATCGAGCAAGCCAAAGAAGTCATCAAATCCACATTAGAGCTAGACCCTGGTCTATCAAGATTACGAATTGCACTTGCCAACATATACAACTCTCAAGATGAACGCCAAGCCGCTCTATCTGAGCTGAAAAGCGCCGCACAGAATGAGCCAAAAAACGCAACCGTTCAGGAGCTGCTCTTAAAACAGTACCAATTCATGGGAGAAAAACAGCAGCATGCTGCATATGCCCGCGAGCTTACTAACCATGAAAGCGTAGAAAGCAAAGCTCTGGGCGCGATCGCATTACTTGATACCGATCCTGAATTTGCCAACCAAGTTATCAACAATGCCTACACAAATAACCCAACCAACAAACTTGTTTTAAACGCAAAAGTTATATCCGCTCTCAATCAAAAAGATTATTCTTCTACCCAAAAATACGCAAAGGAACTGGTAGCTATAGCCCCAAATAATACTTTTGCATTAACTATAGCAGCAGCATCTATTTCCAAATTGACGAATAACAACGATGCGGTTCAGTATCTAATAAAACAAGGAAAGGAGTCTGCTGACAACTGGGCTGCAGATATCGTTCTTGCTCAGCATCATTCCAATAGCGGAAACTTGCAGCTAGCTGTGCAACATGCCGAGGCAGCTCTAGCCAAATCGGCTTTCAATTCAGCCAGCACATCTACAGCAATTAACATATACAAAACCGCAGCTCGGGAGTCTTTCAAGTCAGGATCGATTAAGAATGCTCGCAAATACGCCATTGAAGCGTCACAACTTGCTCCAAATGATACAAGCCTTTTATATCTATTAGTTACAATTGACTTAGCAGATAGCAACATCACCCAAGCGTCCCAAATCCAGAAACAAATTTCCGAACTAGAACCTAATTCCTATTACTCTTATTTAGCCAATGCAGATATACACAAAATCAACAAAAATGCCGCCGAAGCATTTACCAACTATTACAATGCATGGAAAATAAAACCTAGCGACAAACTAGGTAAAATCGTTTGGTCCAACATCACTGAGGACAACAAGAAACTTACAAAATCGCGCTTCATTCAAGAATGGAAACAAACCATTCCAAAAAGCCATGAAGCGCTCACTATCGAAGCCATACAATATCAACAATCAGGAAATTATCCTGCGGCCAAAATGGCTTACAGAAAGTCACTTGATAAAAACACAAATCAACCCATCGCACTTAACAATCTCGCATGGATTTATTTCGAAGATTCGAACATCAAAGCTGCTCTGGATTTATCCGAAAAGGCCTTTAAACTTGCACCGGAAAATCCAGCGATCATAGATACCTATGGGTGGTTACTATATAAATCTGGAGACAACGAAAAGGCCAGGGATCTACTAGCAAAAGCAGCTAAACTTGCACCACACAATAAGGAAATTCAATTACACTTGGACGAAGTTGAGTCTAAAAAGTGAAGGAACCATCGAGACTCACGCCATAAACTTCATACTCATCTTGCTGAAGATCTGCTCTGCGATCTTCAGCATCTAGTTCAAGTGCGACTTGTAGTTGATTTGAAAAGTCTTTGGCCAATCGAAAGCTGTAGCGCGACACATAATCTGTAGTCTCAATTAACTCAATTTCAGTGCGCTCGAAATAGTACGCTAACCTTGTGGAAATATTATTCGGAAAATCTTTTTCCATAAATATGGATGCACCTTTACGCAAGGTATCAGGCGCTCCATCTAATTCAATATCGTCCAAATCTCTATACGCCACACCAGAAAGGGTCATTGCTGAATTAATAGAATAATCTAGACCCAACTCAGTTCTTGTTCTTGTTGTTAAAACTGCAAGATCAGTGTTGGTATCGACAGACGTAAACGCATTATTGCCCTCCTGCGCTAACAATAAGCCAAGACCAACCGTTGTGTCGGTTATACTTCTTAACGAAGAAAGATACCAGCCCCACAATTCAGAGCTCCAATTAGCACGAAATTGATATATTAGCCCATCAATTTCTTCCCCCACCTCAGGGTTAATGCGACTCTTACCTACGTTTAAGGAAACGTTACCCCCATTCAATACACGAGAAGTAGTAATACTACAGGAATGGGATTCATAGTTTGACTCGGTTTTGAACTCAGTTTTTTCTCCAACACAATTGAGACCACCGGAAAACAACTGGGTAAACTGATGGCTATATGTAGCATCAGCCCCATACCGAGTACTGTCATTGTCCGACGCCTCTCGGTACATGAGTTTGGTAGC
>JBFKSL010000083.1:0-11490 GCA_041626995.1 Ketobacter sp.
AACGATCTCACCATTCCCATTGTGATGGATAAAAACGGCTCCATCGCAGGCAATTTTCAATTTTATGGCACCCCCTTTCATGTTTTGATAAATGCAGATGGTGAGGTCGTCTACACCACCTATAAAGACGATACTGAATTAAGAACGCAACTCATAGCTTTGGCAAACAACACACATTTAAAAAGCATAGAAAAAGAAACAACCAAATCCGAAAAAATAAAAATTTCACCGTTACCAAATGGCTTGTCATTGATTTATTTTTCTGCCACCTGGTGCGATTGGTATATGAAGGACATTCACCCCGACATGGCAAACAATTGCATTGAAGCAAACCGCATTGTCAACGGATTACATAAGCACAATCCACAACTGAACATACAGGCTTATGTCACCAGTTTATGGACAGAAGAGAAGGACCTGGAGAGTTATAGGAAGAAGCACTCCATCCAATACAAAATAGAAGTCGACAACGCTAATCATATAGCTAGAAACTATATGGCCAGTGAATATCCAACATTATTAGTATTCAAAGATGGAAAAGAAGTTAAACGCATTACCCAATTTTCTAACAACCAGGCATTAAGTCAGGAATTAAACAGCATACTCAATAATATTTAGCCGCATTCACCAAGTGCAATTTCAATCTTGGCATGATCTCGCAGGCGCTTTAATAATAAATCCCCCATCAACACACTGGTGGTGGTAAAGCCTGTGGACTTGCCAAGCTTATCCCGTTCCATGGCCAAACAATAGGCCACCTCACACAACATGGCGCTGGTACCACCGTGGCCTGGGTCCCATTCGCTATAAACGTAACCTTTTAAGGTCTTCCCTGATGGGGTTCGCCCGAATAATTTGAAACTAAAGGGGCCGTAGCTTTTAATTTTGTCATCACTTGGCCCATCCCCCTCTTTTGGCCCCAAGCTATGCAAAACCTGAGTGAACCTAGATTTGGGGTCACCTTCCACAAATAACTTAGTCACAAAAGTTTCCGCTTCCGCCTTCAGTTTATTCAGCAAACCCCGCCCCACAAACTTGGCTTCTTCATAGACAAAGTCTTCACCGTATTGAAAATCCGTTAAGGCATGTGCTCGACGCACTATTCGGGTATTAATACCACCCATGGGAAAAGGCATGATGTAGCCAGAAAAATCTTTGTCGAAAATAACCTTATCCAATTCCGGGTTGGATTTACCACGCATTTTATCCCGCGGATTCAAGCTATTTGGATTGGCAATCAAGTCCGCCAACTTAGCATCTTCACCAATGGCTTGCATAACCCCTAAGCCGCTGGCAAAGCTTCCACCCGAAACCGCAATGTGGCCCTTATGAAAACAATTTTTAATATGATTACAGTATTCCCCATGGCGCTCTATGGCGGCCTGCTGCAACAGCATCACACCCAAGTCGGAAGGAATGGAATCAAAACCACAGGCATTTAATATGTGAACACCTTTTGCGCTGGCTTCATCATGATACTCATCTATCATTTTGCGCAGCCAATGCAACTCACCACTTAAATCACAGTAATCGGTGCCATGTTTAATGCAAGCCTTGACCATTTCTGTGGCATATTTGGCTGCAGGCGCCACAGTGGCAGCAATCACTCGAGTGGAACAAGCCAGGTTATCCGCAGCCAATGCATCGGCACCGGGCACGACAAAGACGTCCAAATCTTTTGCACCCAACCAAGCACGGGTCTGTTCCAGTTTCGCTTTATTACGTCCGGCAATGGCCCATTTAATAGCACGATTGCGCCCATAGTGTTCATGAAAGTAACGAGCTGCCTGTCGGCCTGTAAATCCCGTTGCCCCCCACAGGATTATGTCGTACATAGTTTTTTATCGTTTAACCTTGTAGTCAGACTGTTTTAGCGTCCAAGTATTGTCAGTAACCCCTAGCTCACGCAGCTTGAATTTTTGAACTTTATTGGTTGGCGTGTAGGGTAAAGAATCCACAAACTCCATATACTGTGGAACAAAATAATAAGGTGCATTTTCGTTAATAAATTTCGCCATTTCTTCGTGACTAATTTGAGAATCCGGTTTCAAAACAATATTCAGTTTTAACTCTGATTCCCCTGCCACGTCTTTTGAGGGAATGCCAAAAGCGGCCACGTCTTTCACCATAGGGTGCTTGCGCAACACCATTTCCACTTCCATAGTGGAGATATTTCTTCCCGCAAAACGCAACGCATCTTTTTTTCGATCGACAAACCAGTAAGCACCGCTTGGGTCTTTCTTACCTAAATCCCCCGTATGGTATAAGTCACCCGTGTATGCTGCTGCAGTGGCCTCGGCATCGTCAAAATAGCCATTAAAAATTATGTGAGGTTTCAGGCACTTTAAACAAATCTCACCCACTTCGCCATCGGCCACTTCATTACCATCATCATCCAGTAATTTAATTTCCATATCGGCTAAAGGACGCCCCAAAGAGCTGAAAGGAACACTGTCATCAGTATCTACCGGCCCGCAAATCATCATGGCTTCACTTTGCCCTAATCCCATTGGTATCAGCTCCACATCAAAGCGCTCAGAGAATGGTTTTACCAGCGGCTCAGGCATGGGAACCATTTGAGCTATGCGCAGGGGATTATCTTTATCATTTGGACTAGGTGGCGCATTCCATAAAAAGTGATGCATTGCACCTAGTGTAAAGGTTTGAGTGGCACCAAACTGACGAATGCGATCCCAAAAAGTGGTAACAGAAAATCGTTTTTCCAAAACTACAGGAATACCCTCGTACAAAGCACGAAACACAGCGGTTATCCAGGCGCCAGAATTATACAATGGCAATACGTTGTAAATGATATCGCCCTGCTGGGATTTGTAGTTAATAGACGCCGCTTCAGCAATAGGGCGAATCCAACTGTTATGACTTTGCAACACGCCTTTTGATTTGCCAGTGGTACCGGATGTCCAAAGCACCGCACAGGTATCCCCGTAGTGCATGTTGTCATAGTCTGGCGTAATGGGCTCGTATTTCAGTAAGGCATCAAAAGGCGTTGCATCGGGCAATATTTGCTCAGGATCACCCGCAATCACCAAAGGTGTGTTGCCCAGCGATTCTTTCACATCAGCAATGCGATCCTGCATGGCAACTTCGGTAACCAATAAGCTGCAGCGGCTGCGCTCTATGGTTTCACTTAACCAAGCACCTTTGTAATCACAATTAATCGGTACCCAAATAGCACCTAGCTTATTGGTGGCCAGTGCAACCAATACCGTTTCAATGCCACTATCTAAATAAAAACAAACCCGGTCGCCCGCCTTTACCCCCAGCTCTGCCATGCCTGCCGCCAGCCTGTTACATAACTCTTCAGTATCAGCAAAGGTTAGCCTGCGTTCGTCGGTAATAAGATATTCTGTGCCACCTGCCTGCTCCGCCTGCATGGTTAACAGTTTGGGCAATATTCGGTTTTTATTATCGGATAGATCAAGTTTGTTCACGGGGATCTCTCTTCCTTATATCGCTTTTTATTCTACGCCTAATGCTTTTGATGCTAACCCGAAGCAAGCCTGCTGCAATACCCAGGATGGACTATAGGAAGCAAGATTCCCAGCTTACGCACCATTTATGCAATCATTTTGCAATATGGTAGCACAATGATACACTGCCACAATATCCAGCCCGGCATTGCTGCCCGACCCTATAGGCCAACACATAAAAATAGCAATAAATTCAGGAGTTAACGTGAGCCAGACCAGCGCAACCCAACTTAATGAGCTACCAGGAACCGGGGTTGAATCTGCCCTGGTTGTGAACGAAGATAGCGTCAATTGGATGGATACCTTTGACGTGATCGTAGTGGGCCTGGGGGCTGCCGGGGTGAGCGCAGCCATTGAAGCCGCCGACCAGGGTGCCAGGGTGGCCTTTGTGGATCGCTTTGAAGGGGGCGGCACCACAGCTCGCAGCGGCAGTGTTATGTACGCAGGAGGAGGAACCGCCTTGCAAAAACGTCTGGGTGTGGAAGATGATGCAGAAAGCATGTTCACGTGCCTGAAGCACGAAGTGCAGGATGCAGTGAGCGATGCGACTCTACGCAAATTCTGCCAAGACAGCCCAGCCAATTTTGATTTTGTTACCGCTAACGGCACTCAGTATTCGGGAACGTTGTTTAATAACAAATGCAGCTACCCTGTTCATGGCCACAGCCTATATTATTCGGGTAACGAGTTGATCCATGCCAATGAAGCCAAACCTGCTCCCCGCGGCCATCTAGCTGACGGCATTAAACGCTTTACCGCATTTGGCCCTGCATTTGTCAGCCCATTGATTCGCTCTGCACTGAAAAAGGGTGTGGTTCCCATTCGTAAGACCCGTGTTACCCGCTTACTGAAAAACCAACAGGGCAATATTGTCGGTGTCGAAGCCATGCAAGTGCCGTCAAAAGGGTGGATTGGTTTAAAGCACAAGGTGTTATCCACCCTGGCATCGTATGCACAAATCTACTTCGCGCCTGCCGCAAAAGGTTATCGCAAAAAACTGTTTGATCTGGAAAAACAATTTGCCAAACCTGTGCGTTACCGTGCTACCGGAGGCGTCATTCTTTCGGCCGGTGGCTTTATTCTGAATAAAGACATGACAGAAAAATACTTACCGGAATTTCAGCGCGCCTTGAAACTGGGCACCACTGGTGACTCTGGCTCCGGTATTGCGCTGGGCGTGAGCGCAGGTGGTGTAGCAGAACGCTTGGGTACAGCCACCGCATGGCGTTTTATCAACCCTCCTGTAGATTGGCCCAAAGCCGCAGTTGTGAATTTAAAAGGCGAACGTTACGTGAACGAAGCCATGTACGGTGCGGTAATTGGCACCAAGATGATGGCAGAAAACCGTGGTGAATGTATTTTGATTATGGACAAACCACTATTTGATTCCAGCGTGGCAAACCTGAATTTAAAAAATGCGCGCTTTGTTACCTGGCTGCAGGCCAAAGGTGCTGTACGCATGGCGAAATCTGCTGACAGTATCGAAGCCCTGGCCCAACGCATGAAAATCGATGCCATACAATTACAACGCACCATTAATGAGTACAACGCTGCTGCCCGCGGCGAACAACAAGATTCCTTTGGAAAAAGCCAAGCAGATATGCGGGAGATCACTCAAGGGCCATTTTACGCCATTAACATGTCTGCTGGGAAAGGCGATATTACCTCTGTAATTTCTTTAGGTGGCTTGAAAGTATGTGAGCAAACCGGCGCTGTGCTGAACCAACAAGGCAAACCCATTAAAGGTTTATTTGCGGCCGGGCGCAGCGCCATTGGCGTAGCATCCAACGCTTATGTTAGCGGGCTTTCCATCGCCGATGGAGTTTTCTCTGGACGACGGGCCGCGCAAACGGCGGTCGCTCTTAGCCATGGAAAAGCCGTGTTTGATACATCCCCACCTCCAACAGAAACCGCATAATTCGTTTAAGCGTGATTAGATTATGAGTCGTCCATTGCCCCTTTGCGCATTTGTTACGGGATCGGTAACCGGAATCGGCGAGGGCTTGGTGAACAAGCTCCATAGCGAAGGATGGCTGGTATTTGCGGGCTATCGCAAGGCGCAACCATCAACGGCTAGCTGGCACGGCAAGGATGGAGTGATTCCGATTCAATGCGACATTACCAAACCCGAACAAATTGAAGCGGCTGCGCACCTGGTTCGGCAACAATGCGGGCGCCTGGACTTGCTTTTTAATAACGCTGGCTACCCAGGCAATTCTGGCGTTATCGAAGCCGCCAACATGAAGGACTATCGCCACACGTTCGAGGTCAATTTATGGGGTCCGATGATGGTGGCACAAGCCTTTATGCCTCTGCTAAAACAGGCAAAAGGCAAAGTGGTGAATGTTACTTCCGCCTCCGTGTATCTAACTGTACCCATGGGTTCTTCCTATCCCGTTGCAAAAACTGCTTTAAAAGCGCTAAGTAATCATATGCGCTTGGAAATGGCTCCATTTGGAGTTCAAGTATGCTCACTGGAACCCGGTGGCGTAGAAACCCCCATGACAGAATTGGGAGACAATGTTAGCGAAGCACAGTGGAGCACCATTCCTGAGCCTTTACGTAGCGAATACCGAAAGCATTTTTGTGATGGGGCGAGCGCCATTTCGGAAGGATTTGAGCTTTATTCCGTAACAGAGTTTGCTGATACCGTTTACCGAAAAATCATTAGCGGAAATAAATTAAAACCCAGCTATCTTATCGGCCCAAAGTCTAGCGCTCTACCCTGGCTGCATCGCTTACTGCCGCAACAACAGGTCTTGAACATTTGGGCCAAAATGTTTTCCGTAAAAAACTAACTTACCACTACACCTGGGATTGCTTCACCATGGGCACAACTGTACGTGAAGACTTGGAATTAGTTTTGCTTCCATCTGTGTATTTTGACGCATCTGTGGTGTATTCCGCGTGACCGTAGCTCACTAACAAACGATTAATTTGTTTCACTAAAAGTTTATCTGCCAACGAATTCGCAATGGGCAATTTCGACGCTACGATATGGGCAGCTACCTGGGGTACCAAATAAGTACCAACTATTAGGAACTTCAAGTAATCCATGGAAGTGGCCTTAATGCGCATTTTCTTAGTAGTAGCCACACCACCAGTACCAGGCAATAATCTTTCGAAGAAAACCAGCGAGAAGCTTTTCTCAAAACTATTAAATATTCTGCTTCTCAATTTTTTATCCGCAGGCCGATAGGCTGCCATGGTTGCACGGGCAAGCTCACCACAGGTTTCATCATCGTATCCATAGCGCAAAGTAGCAAAATAACTGGAAATCACATCAATAATTTCCTTGGGCGTACCGGGCAAAAGATCTTCCGGCAAACCCAACAGATAGCTTTGATATCTGCAAAACTCTACGACAGCCCGTTCATTCTTAGTGAATTTTTTATTTTTGCGCTTAATGGCATTCCCCGCCGCCATAATAGCTGGCACCATTCCAGCAGGCATTTGATCAATCTGTGGAATGGGAATGCCATGAGTATCAAGGTTCCATTTTTCGGAACGAGTAAGCAGATTAAATCTCACCATGGAATGCATTAAGCGAACCATGGCGGCAGCTTTAAAGCCAACACCGTTGCGCTTCAGCGCACCAGGCAAACTGGCCGTGGTAAAAAAGCTGGAAGTTTCCTGAACCCGTCGAGCCGACGCATCACCAGCTAACGCACCAGTGAGCGCCATGGGCAAACCGGAATACATGTTGGCAAAAGTGTAAATAAACACGCCACGAATCACGTAAGGCACCTGTATCGCCATTTGGATGCGAGTGATACGAGCGCCCTTTTCCACCAAATCCATATCCAACCAAGATGGGGTCTTTTCCATAGCAGTAATAAAGTTCACCAACTCTGGCGGAGGGTTCTCAACACTTTCAATTCCGTGATCGCAGGCTTTGGTGAGCATATCAATCAAAGGGCGGAACCCATATTTAGGTGTTAACGCGGCATAAGCATCGGCCACTGTATCACCCAACATGGTATATAACGAGTACCGCTCTAACTTGTCATAATCTTTCAGTAATTCGGCACGCCGTTTTTCCTGTCCTTTTCCAGCCTCGCTTACATCATCCGGGCTGCGGGCAAAGCGTTCAGGCACAACATTAAAATCGACTTTTCCGTATAAAGATGGCACCAATTTTTTTTGGTTATGTACTTTTTTATACAAGATATTGAGCTGTTCCGTCATTCTCCACTCCACAAAAATTCAATGGCAGCTGGTGCATTTATTGGGGCAGTAAGAATACTTCTTTATGTCAGATTTTAAATATTGAAAACAGCATTACCATTGCATTTTGGCACAATATGCCAGTCAAAGCTTATCGAAGACCCAAAAAATAAACCGGCTGGTTTAGCCATGCCGCAACATATAGACACGAGTTAACACTTTTTAAACAAAATAGATTGAAATACACTCGAGAGAAATAACCAACTTTGAAATTACTTTCCCCAATATTCAGGGTAATTATCAAAGCGCAAACAATAACTATATTCGAAAATTTAAACACAATGGAATTTTGCACCCAAACATCAGAGCCCAAGGCCGCTCTATTATGGCCTGCACGTAACCGACTCGTACGCGCTGCCCTCACTCTATGCACATTATTTATCGACTACAAATTACTGCAACTCATTATATTTTTCAGCCGATCGAAAGAGCATAGAAGAAACAAAATACATTTAGCCCATAAGCGAAATGCTCTTAGGTTGCTAAACCTGTTTCAAAAGAATGGCAGCACCTGGATAAAGGCCGGACAATTCTTAAGTGCCAGACCGGATCTACTTCCCATCGAATACATCGAGACATTAACGCCTCTTCAACACAGCGTTCCTGCTATTCCATTTTCCGAAATAAAACCCATCTTATTGGAAAGGTATGGCGCGCAATGGCAAAACCTATTTTCCTTTGTTAATGAAGTTCCTGTTGCCTCTGCATCGATTTCTCAAGTGTATTACGCCAAAATGATAGATGGACGTGAAGTGGCATTGAAAATCATGCGGCCAAACACCAAAGAACTGTGTGAACAGGACTTTTGTATCTATCGGTATCTAGGCAAAATCCTGTCGTGCCAATTCACCAAAGTGGATTTGATTTATGCTACTGATGTTTTTATTGAATCACTAAGACAGGAATTAGACTTTATTCAGGAAGCATCTAATATCGATACTTTTGGAAAACTGAACCACATTGAAGGCATCATCACCCCTACCCTTATCCCTGAATTGTGCAGCGAAGAAATCGTTGCTACCTCATGGATTAATGGTACTCATATTATCGACCACCTGAAACAGTCTGAAAAAACCAATAGGGAAAAGCTACTAAAGCTTTTACAAACCAGCTACATACAACAGGTAATTAGATTTGGCATTTTTCAGGGAGACCCTCACCCAGGAAACTTTTTAGTTACAGAAGATGAAAAGATTGCGATATTGGATTTCGGTTACCTTGGCGTTCTTTCGGACAAAGAACGGGTTTGTTATGCCAAACTCATTTTATCTGTTATTGACGGCGACCACGACCGCTTTATAGACACATTGAAAGACGGTGGCTTAGCTCACCTTACAGATCCCGTTTTTTCACGCCAGCTAAGAAAACTGCTTAATTTGGTGACCGTTAAACACACGGGTCCCGACACCATGTCAGAGCTGGAAGAGGTGCTTAAAGAATTATTACTGGAGTTGAAGAAACGCAAAGCCCATATACCTGATCACTATTTTTTAACAAGCCGAGTATTGTTAACCCTAACGGGGTTAATGAAATTGTTCCATATCACACCAAAGACTCTAAACATTAAGCAAATTATCTTTTCTGTTTAATCACGCCTTTCAACAAGAAAAAGGGTACTGCAATCACTGCGGTACCCATACACAACAACAGGAGTTCAAATTAGCGTTCACTAGCTCCTTAGCACTATCCCTTGTTAGTCCTAAAACGCCACAACAATAGCACTCGCTCACAATGACCCGAAAGGTTGTGAAAAAGTTTTTTCGGTTGTATTTCCGGGAGGAAAAAGCTGTTTTAACCAAAAAATCATGAGTGAGCCGCCCCCCAGCTCGACAAGCATCCAGGCATAGAGAAATACTTACAAGTACCCAACACCAAAGCCAAACAAGCACCAAAAACAACATTATAATGTTATATATCATACAGTTATGATAAATAACATTACGAAGAGTACTTACAAGTACTCTTTTTTATTGACTGACTTTGGCAATAGAACTATATTGTCCTGGACCGCGACAAAACCATAAAAATAAACAACTAAAAAGTTTGGCCAATTGAGCAAACAATGATTCTTAAAAGTTGCAACAGCAGTACGGATGACTTGTAGCTATTAGCCAAATGGAATACAGAGGTTAAGCATATGCTCAAAGTAGCTGTGATTGTCATTCCTGAAGCCTTCCCACATTCCGTTATCGAACCATTTGATGTTCTTAGCCGGGGGAAAGCGATTTACCAATGCAGAACCGGACAAAACGATGCATTCCGTTCCCAGGTTTCATTAATTGCTGAATGCAAAGACACGCAAGTTGAATATAACAATATTCGAATCTGCCCTACCGATGACATCAATACACGCGAGCAGTTTGACCTTATTTGGATTCCGTCGCTTGTTATCGACAAAAACCTTTCTTACAAGAAACGAAAGAACATTATTGGGTGGATCAAGCACCAAGCTAACAATGGTGCCGAGATCGCAAGCATTTGCACAGGATCATTTTTATTAGCAGAAACTGGCCTGTTAAATTACCAGAGCATAACTATGCACTGGTCTTTCACCAGCTTTTTCTCCGAAAACTATCCATCAGTATTTGTAAAACCACAACTGCCCACGCTCTATAACAATAAGGTTTATAGCGCTGCCGCTGACGCTGAATGGTTAACCGTAGTTAAAGACATCTTGGAAAAATATTATGGGAAATCTTTTTCAGCAAAAACCGCTGAGATGCTTAGCTTTAACGCCATGCGCTACAAACATCACAGCCCTCCCAATCTAACGGCATGCGAACAATCCTATGACGCCATTGTGGAAAAAACACAAACCTGGCTAACGGCCCACATATCAGAAACAAACCTTATTTCTCGAGCAGCAAATGAGTTTGGTTTGAGCGAAAGCTCGCTTACCAGACGCTTTAAATCCGCCCGCAAAGTTTCGGTAATTAAGTTTATTCAGGGCATAAGGGTTGAACGTGCCAAGGACGCCCTTGAACTGACTAATATGCCCATTGAACAGATAAGCGATTTAGTAGGATATCGTGACAGCAGCTATTTCAGACGCTTATTTAAAACAAAAACGGGCATGACGCCCAAAGAATATAGAAAACAGTACGCCTGCTAGTAATTAAGCAGGCTTCTGCTTGGCAAACAAAAACTGAAAATAGAACTCTACACGCTGTACTAGGGAACTATTTTCAGTTAACGCCCAAGAATACATCGACCCAATACAAATATCGGATATCACTTTAATTAGATTCGATGAATCGATATCAGGTATCTCACCCTCTTTCTTTAAACTAGAAAACAAGGACTCAGATATCTTGGAGTTTGAAGTCATGACGGCATGATGGATTTTTTGAATTTCAGCCATACACTGACCAGCCTCTTGGATTAGCACCAACACAAAAGACCGGTTTTGCTCTAAATGTCGCGCTACATCTATAGCCGCCGCTTTAAACCGCTCTAACGGGGGCTCACTGCCGGTTATCAAACGCAAAATCACTAAATCTCGAATGAATTTAAAGTTTTCTTCCACTACTGACAGTAGAATCTCATCTTTGCTGCGAAAATATTTGTAGATGGTCGCCTTACTCATACCAGCAACATTGGCAATATCAGAAACCTCTGTATCACGAAAGGAGCTTTCGGCAAACAAATCCTGTGCAGATTTCAGGATTTGTACCTTTCGATCCGCCGTAGAATGATCAAGCCATTTATCTTCTTCAATTGCGCTCACAATAATTTCGCTTCCAATTCAATTTCAGCTAAGCCCATTCATTGT
>JBFKSL010000084.1:0-11466 GCA_041626995.1 Ketobacter sp.
AATGGCGCCAACGATTTTCTAACCAAGCCTTACAGTAATGAGGAGTTTAATTGCCGCATTATCCACAACATCGAAACCTTTGAGCATATTCAGGAAATCAAAAACCTTGCTTATACAGATCACTTAACCGGCATACCAAACAGATTGAGCTTTAATGAAAGGGCACAAAGCACTTTAGCTCATTCCAATGAAGCAGGCACTCCTTTATGCATGGCCGTAATTGACTTAGATAACTTTAAAGATATTAATGATAATTACGGTCACGATGCCGGTGACGCGGTGTTAATTGAATTTTCCAATATATTATCTCAGTCATTTAATCGGTTTATTTTAGCTCGCAGCAGCGGTGAAGAATTTTATCTTATGTTGAACGGATTAACGCTAGATAAGGCCCACCGGTTATTAGAGAATTTTCGAGCCTTGGTGGAAGACAGAATCATTACACTTCGTGATGCCAGCGTCGGCATCACTTTCTCTGCGGGATTAGTGGAAAACAACAATTACGCATTAGAACAATTACTAAAAGATGCCGATCAACAACTTCTTACGGCAAAAGAAAACGGCCGTAACCAAATATGTTGCGATCAGCTTTAGTTAAGCGCCAAACATGGAAAGAAACCAATGCCCGCAGCTCATTTGTAAGTAAGTTACGGGCATCTTAGCCTTACCTTTCCCCCAACAAATTGCACATTAAATTACAATTCACTTGGGGTGCGCGATATAAAATCCCAATGCCTCTTCACCATAATTAAAACTTCCGCTGCAACCAAACAACCCGCCACCTCCTGGCATACAGTGACCGCCCACCACCCCAAATGAATTGTGGGAAATGTGCTCAAACCAATAACCGTCTCCTATCAGGCGTATATGCGTATGCAAATCACCTTCTTCCAATGTGCTTTCTTCCCATTATTTTTAGAGATTTATTAGGGATATCGCTGCGGATACAGCGCGCATCCAAAAGAATTGAACAATGAAAAATGAATTAGATATTGGATGAAGCGGCTAACCCTAAACCAGCATCTGTACGTTGGATTTTGGTTCTATGCAATTAAGAAGCTCCATTATTTGATACCCGTAGGCCTGAAAATTAAGACTTTACTCATAAACCTGGCAACCGACTTTGCGCTCAATACACTTCAATCTACACCTCAAAGGAGACAATCAGTGAAGCAACAAAACGAAATATCAACCATTGAGATTCAATCCGGTGACATTGTTTTTATTTCAATTCCCAACTATCTCTACCGCAAAGTCTCTCAGGCTACGGGTAGCCCCGCCTCTCATGTAGGCATTGCATTTGTGGATGACGATGGGCGCTGCCACATTGCTGAAAGTCGGGTTCCTCGATGCACATTCACACCTTTGGAAAAATATTTGGCACGCTCAGATCAAGACTGGTATTGCGTTCGGCGTCTTAAGCAGACTCTAACTAACGACGAGATCGCCAAACTTCGCCTCGAGTGTGAAAAACGACAGGGGAAGTGGTATCACTTTGGTTTCAACTATGAATCTGACAGACAGTTCTGTTCCAAATATGTTCACGATGTATTCTTGCACGCTGTAGGATTACAAGTAGGCGAACTTCGGAATTTCAAGCAGCTATTACTCAGCCGCCCCAATACACCCATTCTATTTTGGCGACTTTGGTTCTTGGGCAGAATCCCCTGGAATAGATTAACCATCACTCCAGAAAGCCAAATGCACACCAACGCATTAGAAACTGTGCATTCTTCCTTCTAAGCGTTGCAATACTCGGTTTACAATACAGACAACTGAAACAACTGATGAAAGCCAATCAAAATGCAGATTGATGTAATACAAGCGGATTATCAGAACCCCAAGCACCAGGCAGAGATTCCCTTGCTGCTCAATGAATATGCTCTTGATCCAATGGGAGGCGGCAAGCCGCTGGATGATAATATTAAGGAGCAACTGGTAGAAGAGCTTACCAAAGTGCCAGGCGCCCTTTCATTAATTGCCTATATGGATGATGAACCTGCAGGTTTAGCCAATTGCTTTGAAGGGTTCTCAACTTTTGCATGCAAACCCCTGCTGAACATTCATGACATTATGGTGCGAAAAAAATTTCGTGGAAATGGCATTAGCCTAATATTACTAAACAAAGTTGAAGAAATCGCCCATGAACGAAACTACTGTAAAATCACGTTGGAGGTTCTTAGCAATAACCATGTGGCGAAGTCTGCTTATATGAAATTTGGTTTTTCTGATTACCAACTTGACCCTAAAACTGGAAATGCTTTGTTCTGGCAAAAATCACTGAAGTAACTCGCAACCAAATTGTCACAAAATATGGGGAATAACCGCTTTACGATTTTTAGGATACTCTTTGAATGTCTCCAAATACCATTTGTGATTTGCCACTGCCCTGGGCACTAGGTTCGCCATAGTGAACACAACAAACGATACACCAGCAAGGGACCATGCCGCGATAGCAAAACCAACCCAGGTAATGATTTCGCCAAGATAATTGGGCATGGACACATATCGAAATCCCCAGCCATAAGGGATTTGATAGCTGCCGGGGTTGTTAATACGCAGGTTTTTTAAAATGCTATCGGACTTTTTATTTAGAAAATAGCCAAAAGCAAAAATGGTTATTCCAATAAAAAAGCGTGGATCTTGCAGCCAGGCGTCATTTAAATGCTCTGCATAATTTGAAATGTAAGTACCATTCAAGTAGCCATTTATTCCACAGTAAGCAGACCCCATCAATATCACCAGCAAAGGCGAGGTATCACCCGGTTTGATTTTAATTTGGAATGGATAAATAAATGACCGGTGAAAATAGTGTAACTGCCACATAAACAACAAAACTAAACAGGCTGCGTTCATGGCGTTAGCACCAGTGAAATAAAAATAAAAGAAAGCTAGTGATGCTGGCGACTCCATTACAATCCAACCTAACCTTGTTGGAATACTTGGCCCCCAGCCTTCTCTTTTATGGCGACCGTAAGGCGCATCCACAAAAAACAGCAGCACCACTGTCACCACGGCACTCCCAAACACTGCCATCAATAAAATATTAAATATCAGATTATCCGTCATCACTGCTTACTCTTAATTTGACCGCAACAACTTAATCGCAATGGCAATAAATATCAGGCCTTCCGTCACCGCAACCATAATTAATTCTTCAAATGGAGCGTGGGAAAAGGTTGCCGTACCCAAGCGCATGACGCCTAATAATAGAAACCCCAGCCCGGACGCTTTTAAGACCGTTGACTTTTTTACACTGGCGCTATTAAGTGAAGCCATGATATTGCCCCAGGCGACCATAGCTGCACCGGCTGAAGCCAGGCTATACATCACCAAGCCAACATCTGCTATTACGCCAAAATCAAACAGCTTGGGGAATGGCAAATAAATCAGATAACTAACAAACAGCACAAACCCCAATGCGGCAAATACGCGGCCTAATATGTTCACGAATGGGGATGAGGATTCTGTAATGTTGGCTTGGTCAGTCATTTTATTCTCGGGCTGTTTTCTTATTGTTCCACTTCAGGCCCATTAAGCTATCAAGCTTGTTGTTATTTTGCAATATTAATGCAAATATAGATGTAAAATTAAAACACTCGTCAACCTTAATATACTTAGGAGTTTATTGTGACTGATTCAGCCCATATGAAGAAGGTGGTGGAAAGTTATATTGCCGCCATCAGCAGCGAAGATTTCGACACCATTCGTGCAATTTATGCAGATAACGGCACAGTGGAAGATCCCGTAGGCTCACCCCCACATGAAGGCATTGACGCCATTATGAATTTTTATGGTGGCATTAAGGGGTTGGGGGTTAAGTTAACGTTAACCGGTGCACCTCGTTGTGCAGGTAATTCGGTGGCGTTTCCGTTTAAGGCCAACATTGGACCCACCACCATTGAAGTGATTGATGTGTTTGAATTTGATGGGGATGGGAAAGTGGTTTCTATGAAGGCCTATTGGGGAGCAGAGAATCGGTTTTAGTTGGAGGGTATGCATCGGTAGCGTGTAAGTGTCCAAATTACAAGCCACCGATGCTTTCACAGTAAAACTGCTTCTCTTAAAGAGCGGAACGCGTGCCACCATCAATAAAGATATCTTCCCCATTGATATAACTGGCTTCACTAGAGGCCAAGAATGCCACTAATGCTGCAACTTCTTCAGGCTCACCCTGGCGACCTAAAGGATGAATGCCTGCCAACAAACGCTTGTTGATGCCTTCAGGAAAACGAATACTTCTTACCATTGGCGTGGCAATACCGCCGGGACAGATTGCATTTGCTCGAATGCCGTCGGCTTCGAATTCTTGCGCCATGCATTTTGTGATTGCTGCAACAGCTGCTTTTGATGCGCAATATGCCGTTTGGTATGCAGTCATAACTTTTGCATTTAACGAGGCAAAGTTTACGATGTTGCCTTTGGTTTTTTGCAGGTGAGGCATGGCTTCACGGCAAATAGTTAACACGCTATTTAAGTTGATGGTCATGAAGCGGTTAAACACTTCTTCGGTTAATTCATCCAAGCGATAGAAACCGGCAATGCCTGCGGCGTTTACTACCACATCTAACTGACCATAGACTTCAACCGCGCTTGCCACTAAAGCTTTGCAAGATGCTTCTTCCATTGCATTGAAAGTAACAGCGGTAGCTGCACCACCGGCTGCTTCGATTTCAGCGGCGGTGGCCTGATTGCCTTCTTCGTTGACATCACCCAATACGACTTTCGCGCCTTCAGAAGCCAAACGCAGCGCAGAAGCTTTACCCATTCCAGATGCAGCACCCGTGACGATTACTACTTTATTTTCAAAACGACTCATTATTTTCTCCTACTTCAAAATCAAACCGCATAACCACCATCAACAAACAACAACTGCCCCGTCACATATTTAGAGCGGTTCGACGCAAAATACACTGCCGCTTCGGCAATATCTTCCGGCTGGCCGAAATGCTTTATGGGCAGATTCGCCAACACGGCCTGTTTCCACTCATCATTAAACACACCTTCCGCTTCCAGGCGCTTAAAAATCCCAGTTTCAATGACGCCTACAGCGACACTGTTCGCTCGAATACCATTGACACCTTCTTCTTTCGCTAAATACTGAACCAGCGCTTCGTTAGCCGCTTTCGGGGCTACGGACAATACATCTTTAGGTGGCGTGCGCCCTAAGCCAGCGGAAGAAATATGCACTAAAGAACCACCCCCGTTAGCACGAAAATGCGGAATAATATTTTTCACGATACGGAAGAAACCGTTTAAGTCGCCTTCGATAACTTCATCCCATTGCTCATCAGTGACTTCCGCCAAGAATGGTTGTTTGATATCAGAACCAGCAGACACCACAACGCTGTGCAAACGACCATGCAGCTCGGCGGCTTCTGCAATGGATTGCTCGATTTGTTGTTTGTTAGAAATATCCACTTGATGAATGGTGCACTTAACACCCAGCTCGGCGATGGTGGCCGCTGCTTGCTGTGCTTTTTCTTTATTGGAGCGATAGGTAATGGCCACATCACTTTCACCTTGGGCTGCACGCGTTGCAATGGCCGCACCGATGCCGCCGCTTCCGCCAAAGACTAAGCAGGCTCCTTGATCGAATTCTTTTGGTAATCCATTCATTTTTTATTCTCGCTTATCTATTTATTTTTCGTTGGCACCATCCGAGTAATTCAGAATACCAAGACCTCAAACCCCAACCGACTGAGCCTGCATCTCTTCAGCCACTACTTTCTTTCGCTGCACCACATCCACCTGCTGAGCCAAATGCTTCGCGGCCAAATAACCAAACGTCATCGCCGGACCCAATGTCGAACCTGCACCGGGATACTTACTTCCCATCACGGACGCTGCCGCATTACCAATCACATACAACCCCGGAATCGCATGACCCTGCTCATCCACCGCATTACCATTCACATCCGTTAACACACCACCCTTAGTGCCAATATCACCAGGATGAATGGGAATCGCATAAAACGGCGCCTTCTCAATGGCCGCAATACAAGGATTAGGCGACGTTCGCGCATCACCATAATAACGGTCATAAAAACTTTCACCGCGTTGAAAATCCAAATCTTTACCGGTTTTCGCATACTCATTATTTTTGACGATGGTTTCCTGTAAGCCTTGCGCATCCACACCAATTTTTTGCGCCAACGCCTCCACCGAATCCGCCTTCACCAGCACATCCCAAATCTTCTTGGGCAAACGACTATCGGGCGTGGTGTAACCCGGTGTAATGGGGCCAAACGGAAATTTATTTCGGAACGTCGCATCAAACACAACATAGGAAGGAAAAGTAGGCTCTTCCGGCTTATTCTCCGTATAAAACGCCTGACCACTTTCCAAATAGGGTGCCGCCTCATTTTGAAAACGCTTACCAGCTTTATTCACAATCACCAGGCCGGGCAACGAACGCTCTGCGAAAATCACATAAGGACGATCCCACTTAGGCACTTTCACCGAAGGCGCCCACCAGGCATGCTGCATTAAATCGGTTTTCGCTCCTATATCCATGGCAGCGCGAATACCATCACCAGTGTTATTTACCTGAGAGCCGCTCCACTCAGGGTTTGTTGGTTGCGGTAGATACTTCTCACGCATGACCTGATTGTGCTCAAAACCACCAGAACCAATTACCACACCTTTGCGCGCACCGATGCACACCAACTTTCCATCTTTTTTCACCACAGCACCCAGCACCACACCGCCTTCTTCAATCAAAGACTCCATGGGAGAGTTCAACCACAAATCAATACCGCGATCCATCATGGATCGACGCAGCTGACCAATCAACGCGTTGCCCATGGTTAAACGTCGGGCTCGCGGCCCTTGTAAACGGCCGGGGATATCCAGGTAATAACGCAATGCCATCATCATTGCTGTTAACATCCAACCCTTGGCTTGGGTTAAAAAGGCACGGCCTTCTTTCATGGTCATGGTGAGTTTGCCACCCACTAAAACCTGCGCTGCTGGTTCCCGTAAACTTTTAAAATGCTGTTTTAAATGCCGGGCGCTCATGGGCAATGGCTGATGGGTGCGATGGCCTTCCTTACCACCAGGCATTTCAGGATAATAATCAGAATAAGGAACCGACTCGAAACGGATGTGACTGTTGTTGTGCATGTACTGCAACATTTCCGGGGCTTTTTCCACATAGGCGCGCATGCGCTCTTCGGAAACCTCATCACCAATCACCGACTTCAAATACTTCAGTGCTTCCTCGGCAGAATCGTTTACCCCTTCTGCACGAGCATAGTGACTGTTGGGAATCCAAATACCGCCACCAGACATGGCCGAGGTGCCACCATAGCTTTCGCTCTTTTCCACCACCAAAACATTTTTGCAACCCTCAATGTGTGCGGCCACTGCCGCCGTTAAGGCACCGGCACCTGAGCCGACCACCAGAACATCCACTTCCTGATCAAAATTCGCTTGGGATTGCATGGGCTGTTTCACCTCTTTTTATACTAATCTTTTATGCCACTTTTTAGGCCAATGGCTTATGGAATATAGCCTCATTATAAGTTTCCCAATCAATTATGCAATAATATTGCAAAATATATGATTATTTGTTCTCCTATACTCAATATAAGATAAAATCAACGGAACAATAACAACAAGCAACTCAAATTAGGTGGAGGATAACCCCATGATCCCACAAGGAAAAAGCTACCTTTGCGGCTCTGCAAGCCAACCTTTGCTATATGAAACCATCGGCCAATGCGTGGATAGAATGGTGGCAAGCCAGCCCGACAGGGAAGCCCTAGTGGTGCGCCATCAAAATATTCGTTGGACTTTCAAGCAATACCAGACCGAGATTAACCGCCTAGCCGCTGGCCTGTTAAAACTGGGGGTACAACCGGGTGATCGAGTGGGAATTTGGGCGCCAAACCGGGTGGAATGGTGTTTAACCCAATTCGCCACCGCTAAAATTGGCGCTATCATGGTGTGCATTAACCCTGCCTACCGCTTATATGAGTTGGAATACGCCCTCAACAAGGTGGAATGCAAAGTGGTGATCACCGCTGAGCAGTTCAAAACCAGCATGTATCTGGAAATGCTACAAACCCTGGCACCAGAGTTGTCTCAATGCGAGCCGGGCCAACTCCAAGCCGCCAAACTTCCCCACCTCACCACCGTAATTCGCATGGGTGATGAGAAAACTCCGGGTATGTTTAACTTCGCTGACGTTTGCGCCAGCGGTGGCGATACCGAATACGCTCAAATGGAAGAGATTAGCGCCAAACTGCAACCGGATGACGCCATCAACATCCAATTCACCAGTGGCACCACCGGTAGCCCAAAAGGCGCCACCCTGACTCACTTCAACATCCTCAATAACGGCTACCAAGTGGGCCAAGGCATGCACCTTACCAACCAGGATCGCCTGTGCATTCCAGTTCCCCTATATCACTGCTTCGGCATGGTAATGGGCAACCTGGCCTGCATGACTCACGGTGCTACCGCAGTATTCCCCAGCGATGCATTTGAGCCGATTGCAGTATTGGAAACCGTGCAAGCAGAAAAGTGCACGGCATTGCATGGAGTGCCGACCATGTTCATCGCTGAACTGGATGCGCCTGATTTCGACCAATACGACCTCAGTAGTCTGCGCACTGGCATCATGGCGGGCAGCCCTTGCCCAGCAGAAGTCATGCGCAAAGTGATTGCCAACATGCACATGAACGAAGTCACCATCATGTACGGCCAAACCGAGACCAGCCCGGTAAACCATATGACCGCCATCGATGCCCCCATCAACAAGCGCTGCGAAACCGTAGGCAAAGTGGGTCCCCACCAGGAAGTAAAAATCATTGATGCCGATGGCAATACTCTTCCCTTGGGCGAAAAAGGCGAGCTGTGTTGTCGCGGCTATTCCGTGATGCAAGGCTACTGGAATGACGAAGAGAAAACCGCCGAAACCATCGATAATGCCAACTGGCTACATTCCGGTGATCTTGCAGTTATGGACGAAGAAGGCTATGTACAAATTGTTGGCCGAATAAAAGATATGATCATTCGAGGCGGTGAAAATGTGTACCCACGGGAAGTGGAAGAATTCCTCTACACCCACCCCGATATACAGGATGTTCAGGTGTTCGGTATCGCCGACTCAAAATACGGCGAAGAGGTTTGTGCCTGGATAAAAGCAAGAGAAGGCGCCGCACTGACAGAACCATCAGTCAAAGAATTTTGTAAGGACAAAATTACCCACTTCAAAGTGCCGCGGCATATACGCTTCGTTGACGAATTCCCCATGACCGTCACTGGAAAAGTGCAGAAATTCAAAATGCGAGATGCCATGACGGCAGAACTGGCGGAAAAACAGGCCGAACCGGCCTGATTTCTCCGGTGGAATTTTGCAACAGTGTTGTAATTTTGGATAAAATACGCAGGCTTTCTTAAAGCAAGCCTGCCTTATTCGCCGGAACTCACTGGATTTAAGAGTGAGTTCGTATTACAGGGTTCCAAAATGAGTACCACCAGAACCAACAGTTTTTTGCAAGCTGGCACACGAGCCAAGTCCAGACGTGGACGCAATCCTTCCATTGATATGGAAAAAATCGAAAACGCAGTTCGGGAAGTGAGCGCAAAAACCGCCGACCTTTCCATGAAAGACGTGGCCGATTATCTGGGTGTGAATGTCACCACCCTGTATCGCCATGTGGGCGGTATCGATGGCCTGCGTCGCATTCGCGCCTCTCTTTCCCGCAGCAACCTGGCATCCTTACCCTCCACCGAAGGCCATACCTGGAAATCCTGGCTCAAAGTATTGGCAGATTATTATCGCCAGGCCTTGTTGCGCCACCCCGACCTGTTGGATTTTGTACAGGCGGCATTAGACCCTGATTTTGTGAATCTGGAAAATGAAGCCAGCATTATGGTGGAATTTGGTTTTGAACCAAGAGCAGCCTTACTGGCACACAGCTTTCTTATCACCACCATTACCGGTTATGTGCAACAGGAACTGCAAACCATTGAAGAAGCACGCAACGGATATGCTCCGTACTACAGCCGGCTTTTCCAAAACCTGGATGCGCACCCAGACCGTTTACCAACATTAAGCAACGTTAACCTAAGCCAGAAAGACCTGGATCGTGATGTAAACTTTAACGCAATTATAAATTACGCCATTGCCGGTATTGCCGCACAGAAAGGTGCACCTGCAAACGATAATAAAACACTTTAATTTTAATTTTGTTTTAAACCCACTTTTTGATGTAGTAGCAACATAACATGCCAACAAGCAGCACTCAGCGCAAAACCGCCCTTTCACGGGAACGAATCGTAAAAGCCGCCTACAAGGTAGCGAAGAAAGATCCCGTCAATGCCCTTAGCATGCGCAAGATCGCCACGGTGTTAAAAGTCACCCCTATGGCCATCTATAAGTATTTTGAAGACAAAAATGAACTTACTGCTGCTGTCATCGATATGCACTTAACCGAAAGCCGATTGGTGCCCGAAGAAATTGACGCCAGCGATTGGCGCACCTGGATCATCACAGCTTTTTTACGCATGTGGGATGCCTACGCGCAAGCCCCCAACATGCTGCAATACATGACCCACGCCACCAACTTTGGCCCAGCGGTATTAAGTTGGCAAAACGAAACGTTGAAAGTGCTCATTAACGCAGGCCTAACCCCCAAACAAGCACTCACCGGCCACGCGGCACTATCCGAGTTGGCCACCGGAAATAACATTTTAATTCCAGTGCGAGAAAAAGGGGTTCAAAAAGTGTTCCCCAGCATTTGGAAAGCCCTGCAAGACGGAGAAGCCCCCGACCCGGAAGACTTGCAAAATGGTTCCATTTCGGTTGTGGAATATCCCTGGCTTTTGATGTGTGGTCAGGCGATGATGGAAGACATGCAAGACAGCCGGGTCGCGTTTCAAAATGAAATGGAATTAATACTTGAAACACTTGAGAAACAGATCGCAGACAATAAAAAGAAATGACGCCATAAAGACAATGTAACCTACGTTGCCTGCCCTATTTGGTTGTTCGTGGCGTCAACCCTTTCGACTACGGAAACCAATATGAACGAGCACTTAAATCAATGCTTTTCTCCGGCCAAGTTAAACGGCCTAACGTTAAAAAACCGCCTGATAAAAGCCGGCACCTTTGAAGGCATGTCTCCCAATGGCGTGCCCAGCCTGCGTTTGCAACAATTCCATGAACGCATTGCCCAAGGCGGCATAGCCATGACCACCATAGGTTACTGCGCTGTGGAAAACGATGGCCGCCTGAACGAAAACATGCTCTATATGCACGAAGGCATTCGCAGTCCATTACAAACCATGATCACCAGCCTGCACAGCCTGGGCACCAAAGTATCAGGGCAAATGGGCTATGGTGGAGGCTTTTCCAAAAACACCCAAATGGAACGCAAACGTCCTCTTGGCCCCAGCTTTGGCATTAACATGCTGGGCATTACCAAAGGCATGTTTTTTTGCGATGCCATGAGC
>JBFKSL010000085.1:0-11456 GCA_041626995.1 Ketobacter sp.
CCCTATTCGTATTGCTATTAACCTTTCCCCCATTCAGATTCGTGCGGGCACCCTGGCGTCTGATCTAAGCGCAGCCATTGCAGAATATCAAATTGCACCATCGCAACTGGAAGTAGAAATTACAGAAACGGTTTTGTTAGAAGATTCCGATCGAGTACTACGCACCTTAGAAGCGATTCGTAGCCTGGGCGTAAAAGTGGCCTTGGATGATTTTGGTACAGGGTACTCAGCGTTGAGCTACTTAACCCGCTTCCCCTTTAATACTTTAAAAATTGACCGAAGTTTTGTTTGCGAATGCGTTAAGAAAGGCCACTCTGCCGCCATAGTGCACACCATAATTCAATTATGTAAAAACCTGAATTTGGAAGTGGTTGCAGAAGGCGTGGAGACAGAAGAGGAATTAAAATTCTTATTGGATCACCGCTGTGACTTAATTCAGGGTTTTTATTTTAGCCCGGCACTCAACCCTAGAGGGTTCGAATTATTTTTGCAGCAACAACCTTGGCTGGAGCTACTGGACGACATTTAACTCACATTATACTGCTGCCACTGCTGACGCGTCAGTATGTGAACACTTTCAACCTCCTGATCAAATACAATGACGTACTGTTTCTGCTTAATACCCAAAACCACCTGATCTACCTTCTTTTGCAGAGACACTTCTTGATCACCATAATCAGTACCTTCCCGCGTGATAAATTCTTCCACTAACGCTAACAGGGTTTCCCCTTCCAGTTCTTGCCAAGGAATTTCAATCAGATTTTCCATCGCCGTTATCCAATAGAGTTTTAAACACGTCTTCACCGAATTGTTCAATCACAGCCGCAATCACTGCTGGATCCAGGATATTTACTTTCTTCAAGTCTACATGCTTTTCCAAGCATTCTTTTATTATGGTGAGGCATTTCACCCGCGCATATTGTTTATCATCCGCTGCTACCACATGCCAGGGCGCGAACTTAGTAGCGGTTTTATTTAGCATATCTTCATACGCTTTTTGATATTCACTCCAAAAGCGTCGGCTATCTAAATCCGATTGCGTTATCTTCCATCGTTTGGTGGGTTCTTTAATTCGGGAAATAAGTCGTTGACTCTGCTCATCTTTGGAAAGATTCAAGAATAATTTAATAATGATCACGCCATCGTCTGTTAACTGACGTTCAAATTCTGTGAGTTCTCGATAAGCTCGTTTCCACTCTTCTTCTTTGGCATACCCTTCCACCCGCTCCACCAGGACACGGCCATACCAGGTTCGATCGAATACCGTCATTTCACCGGGCTCAGGCAGCTTTTGCCAAAAACGATAAAGATAATGACGGGATTGCTCCCATTTTGCGGGCGCACCAATGGGCCACACATGCACACTGCGAGGATCAAGGTGACGGGTTAAACGCCGAATGATGCCACCTTTCCCTGCGGCATCGGTGCCCTCAACCAAAATGATGGCACGCTTTCCCTCCCTAAAGAAGGCTTGTTGCACATGTAACAGCTCTAATTGCAGCGCATCTACCTGCTCGCGTGGATTTTTAATGGAGGTTTTGGGTTGCGTGTTTAGCGTCTTCAAAGCGATGGCATCACCGGTTAGCTTCATCCTCAGCTTCCTCCCTATCATCCACCGCTGGATCGAACAGGAGCGGATACAAAAAGTTTTGAAAATCTTCTATCATTCGATTCATGGTGGATTTATCTTCCAACGTTATTTTGTTGCGTTCTCTTGGGCCAGCTGATAACTGTTTCGCTAAATTATGGAATATGGCAATACGTTTTTTGAGATAATTACGTCCACCGCTTTCCAAAAATGGCTCTAAGCCATAGTAGGCTTTTGCCAGCTTATTTAGGGCAGCATCCAACCCGGCTCGATCTTTTTTGTTTACGCTATACCAAGCATCAGATAACCCAGCCATAAAATCTGCGTAATGCTTCTGTCGAATTTCAAAGCTGTTTTCAAACCTGGCCAGTTTAGCTTGCTGCTGCAAAAACTTTGCATACTGATCCATAAACTTGCTTTGTGCCATTTCTTGTAGCTGCTGAGATCGAATTAATTGCGCACCGGCTACCTTTGTAATTTCGGAATTTAAATAGGCCATATAAGCCGTTAAACAAAAAGCCAAAATCACTAACACAAGGCTAAACAAAGGGAATCTATTTTCTTTTAAGATCACCAATGATGGCGTTGTATTTTCTGTCACGTCAGTTGTCACTCTAGCGTTACTCCACTGCTATACCATATTCATTCAGCATATCGATAAAAGCCTCTTCGTTTAAAACAAGAATGCCTAATGATTCAGCTTTGGCTAATTTTGAACCGGCCTTTTCCCCCGCCACCACCGCATCACTTTTCTTGGAAACGCTGCCACTCACTTTGGCGCCCAACTGTTGAAGATATTGTTTAGCGTCATCACGCCCCATTTTGCTGAGGGTTCCAGTGAGCACGTAGGTTTTCCCATCTAGCGGTAAATCCGCTTTGTCCACTACTTTAATATCAGGCCAGTTCACTCCAGCGTTGATTAGTGCCTCAATAATTTCAAGGTTATGGCTTTGCTGGAAGAAGGTAGCAATGTGATTGGCCACAATGGGGCCTACATCTGGTACATCTTGTAATGCTTCGGCATCTGCCTGCTGAATTTTCTCAATGGAACCAAAATAATTGGCCAAATTGAGGGCTGTAGCTTCACCCACTTCACGGATGCCCAAAGCAAACAGAAAGCGGGGCAAGGTGGTGTTTTTGCTTTGTTGCAAAGCCTCAATTAAATTTTGTGCAGACTTTTCACCCATTCGTTCCATGGAGGCTATCTGTTCGGCTTTAAGCTTATACAGATCTGATACATGGTTAATCAGCCCCTGATCCACCATTTGCTCTACTAGCTTATCACCCAAGCCATCTATGTCCATGGCTTTGCGGGAAGCAAAGTGTTTGATGGCTTCTTTTACTTGCGCCTGACAGAACAAACCACCAGAACAGCGAGCTACCGCTTCACCTTCAGGCTTTACAATAGCCGACTGGCAAACCGGGCACGCTTGCAGCATAGTAACCGGCTGGGTGTTTTCAGGACGCCGTTCTAATACGACTTTGACCACTTTGGGAATGACATCGCCTGCACGATGCACCACAACCGTGTCCCCCACCCGCACATCCATGCGCTGCACCTCATCCATATTGTGTAATGTGGCATTACTTACCGTAACCCCGCCCACAAACACCGGCTCTAATCGCGCAACCGGGGTGATGGCACCCGTGCGACCAACTTGAAATTCAACACCAATGAGTTTGGTTAGTTCTTCCTGGGCTGGAAATTTATGGGCAGTGGCCCAGCGCGGAGCGCGAGAAACGAAACCCAGCTGTTGCTGTAGTTGCAGATCGTTTACCTTATAAACCAAGCCATCAATTTCATATTTCAACTGATCTCGCTTTTGCAAGATTTTGTCGTGGTATCGTTGCAGTTCTTTTGCCGAGACGGCTAACTGAATTTCACCGTTAACTTTTAAGCCCCATTGTTTGAGAAGTTGTAGATTCTCATAATGGGTTGAGGCCAGTTCACCCCCTTCCACATACCCCACACTATAGCAATACATATCCAAGGGGCGCTTTGCCGTAACGCGGGAATCCAACTGCCGTAAACTGCCCGCTGCAGCGTTACGCGGATTGGCAAACGTTTTCTCGCCCCTTTCAGCGGCAGCTTTATTGAGGTTTTCAAAACCTTTTTTCGGCATAAACACTTCGCCGCGTACTTCTAAAATCTGTGGATAGTCGCTGCCGCGCAATTTAAGTGGAATGGAGTCGATGGTGCGGATATTTTGTGTAATGTCTTCCCCGGTTTGACCATCACCGCGAGTGGCAGCCTGAATCAGAACGCCGTTTTCATACATCAAGCTGACCGCCAAACCATCCAGCTTGGGCTCGCATACATATTCGATTTCTGCCTCACGCTTTAAGCGCTCACGAATACGCTGATCAAAAGCAATCAATTCCTCTTCGCTAAACACATTATCCAATGACAACATGGGAATACGATGCTGCACTTGGGTGAAAACACTGAGTGGCTTATCACCTACCCGTTGGGTAGGTGAATCCGATGTAATCAAATTAGGGTGTTCCTGTTCCAACTTTTTTAGCTGATGGAACAGGCGATCATATTCCGCATCAGGAACAGAAGGGTCATCGAGCACATAATAACGATAATTGTGCTCGCGAAGTTCGTTACGTAGTTTTTCTATTTGAGCTTGAACGGATGAAGACATGTAAAAATCCAACCTATTACTTATGGTTGGATTATACACGGCCTATATTTGTTTTTGACTCGCTTTGTAGGAAAGGAATTTACGCTCAAAATCCAATACCCGTTGACGGTAATGCTCTGCGGTTTGCTGACGCATCACGTTATGGTGCTCGTCTTTAACATCGGCATCCAGTAGGTTGGCAATCTTTCGCGCACTATCCATTAGAATATCAAACGCGTGAATTGGACGCTTAGGCCCAGGCAGCTTCATAAAGATACAAATACCTGGCGTGTTGAATTCACTCATGTTATCCACGTCGAATACACCAGGCTCCACCACATTGGCCGCGCTAAACAGCAAACCGCCTTTGCCACTATGCTGTTCATAGCGATGGAATATGTTCATATCACCAAAACGGAAGCCACAGGACAGCAGCACACGCATTAGGTCTTCACCCTTGAACTCACCCTGACGAGCCATGATGTTTAACACCAGCACTTCTTGCAGATTGGGATCAATTTCCACTTCTGGTTCATGCTTGCGAGCTTGGGATTTACCGCCCGTTTTTTTGGCTAGCTTCGCCTGTTGGTCGGCTTTCGCACGCAACAACATTTCATCTTCAGAAAACAAGTCGGCCTGAGTGTGGGAATCACCCTCTTGTTGAACCTGATCTTCTTGTACAAGATCGTCAATATAGTCTTGCTCTGGTTGAGCGGCGGCAGGTTTCGTTTTTTGAGCAACCGGCTTGGGCTGAGGCTCTTCCACACGATGCGATCGGCGCTCGGCCACCACATCTTCTTCTTGGAACTCATCCATATCAGGATCAGAACCGTCTAAAGCAGAACCAAAACCCTCTTCGAAGTCGGCTTCTCCTACACTTCTGCGCACGCTTAATGGAATTTTACGAGCACCGCCGTTGGGCAGTTCACCTTTGTAATATTCCCAGTCGTCTTCACAGCTACCCCCCATTTCTGAGGGCAACTCCAACTCACCCAGTTTCGATTTGCGCATCCGACGGTAACCATCGAATACTATCCCTGCAATCACTACCAGGCCCACCAGTATCAGTATTTCTCTTAGGCCGAAATCCATCAGTCGAATCCTCTTCTATTCTCTGTGGTTTCTGCGTGCACGAAGTTTGTTCGCATTATTTTTACTTCTATCAGAAACATAGAGCAAAACTACTAAAAATAAAGCTATATTTGTCAAAAAAATTGCATTTTTTTATGCAATCGCCATAGCTGCTGCTTCTTCTACATCCACCGTTACCAGTCGCGACACACCGGGTTCGTGCATGGTAACCCCCATCAATTGATGTGCCATTTCCATGGCAATCTTGTTATGGGTAATGTAGATAAATTGTACTTTCTCAGACATCTCCTGAACCATACGTGAATAGCGACCCACGTTAGCGTCGTCGAGAGGAGCGTCTACCTCATCCAACATACAGAAAGGTGCTGGGTTCAATTGGAAAATTGAGAACACCAGCGCAATTGCGGTTAGTGCTTTTTCACCACCACTCAACAGGTGGATTGTGCTGTTCTTTTTGCCCGGTGGGCGCGCCATGATGGCCACGCCGGTATCGAGCAAATCTTCACCGGTCAATTCCAGATAGGCATGACCGCCACCAAATACTTTGGGGAACAGATCCGACAAGCCTTTGGTTACCTTGTCGAAGGTTTCTTTAAAACGAGTTCGGGTTTCGCGGTCAATTTTTCGGATCGCATTTTCCAGTGTTTCCAGGGCCTGAATCAAGTCTTCGTGCTGGGAATCCAAATACTGTTTTCGCTCAGAC
Organism: Ketobacter sp.; assembly: GCA_041626995.1. GTDB lineage: Bacteria > Pseudomonadota > Gammaproteobacteria > Pseudomonadales > Ketobacteraceae > Ketobacter. The sequence goes on from JBFKSL010000085.1 coordinate 6,014, forward strand.
TGGGATTTAAATTCATCGATAGCTGCCAGGTTAATGGCACCCAAGCGGGAAATACGGTTGCCAATTCGTTCAAGCTCGGTGCCCCAATCGGCTTCATTGGCTTCCTCTGGCAGTTCACTCACCACGGTTTCCAACTCAAAATTGGCCTCAGAAAGTTGCAATTGCAGGTTTTCCCGCTGCACCAGCATGCCTTTCCAGTCAATCTTCTGTTGTTCCAATTGGGAACGAACGCCTTGGGCCGACTGCTCAGCTTCACCGCGTTTTTTCTCAGCGGCACGCAATTGATGCTCACAATCTTCCTGGGCACGGCGAGCCCCTGCCAGTTCTTCTTCTACCGCTAAACGGTTTTCCAGTTTTTCTTCCAGCTCGGCCTGCAGCTCCACAAAGGGGTCGTCCCCCTGAGACAGCTGCTCTTCAATACCGGCGCGACGCTCTTGTAATGTAGACAGCTGTTGTCGCAAACGTTCCAAGCCCTGGCCAATGGAATCTTTTCGGGATTTGAGTTGCTGCACTTGCAGCGCCAATTGGTGAGTCTTGTCTTTGCCTTCCCGCGCGGATAGCTTTACCTGATCCAACTTGGCTTTGTTTTCATCACGCTGTTTCAGTAGCGCTTCGCGCTGATCGGTATCCTGAGCCATTAAGTCCAGCGCTTCCTGCAACACTAAACGGGCCTCACCCAGGTTTTCGTGTTCGTGGGATTGCTGCTCGCGGCACTCTTCCAATTCATTGCTGATGCGCTCACGGCGCATGTTGAATTGTTCCAAGCGAACCTGCTTAGCGCTCATTTGCGCTTTCAGGTCGGAAACGGATCGGTTGAATTCTGTTAATTCACGCTGAGATTCTTCACGACGCTCTTCCAATTCACGTAGACTTTCACGGCCGTCGGTAAGGTTTTCTGTAAGAGCATCTACCTTCATTTCCAGCTCTTCCAAACGGGAAACGGTTTCTTCCAGTGCCGCTTGGCGCTTCAATACGCTGTCTTCTTGAGCGGTATCACGGGCTACACGCATCCAGTTGCTACCAATCCAGATGCCGTCTTTGGTTATTAGGGATTCACCGGCTTTTAACTGGCTACGCAAACTAAGGGCTTGGGCGATATCTTCGGCAACAAATACACCAGCTGTCAGCGCTTTGGCTCCGGCCTCTCCTTTTAGCTTATCCGCCAGCGGAGAAAGGCTATCATGGCCCGAAACAGTGGTTTGGATGGTGGTGTCCAAAAAGGAAATGACGCCTTTTTCCAGACTGCTCACCACAGCGGTCACCGCATCCAAACCGGATATGCAGACGGCTTGAAGATAGTCGCCCAGCACGGTTTCCACTGCTTTTTCCCAACCGCTTTCGGCTGAAATTTGCTGTGCCAAACGAGGCTTGTCATCCAGTTGATTTTGCGCCAACCAATCCACAAGATCGGATTCACCCATGGCGGCCTGTTGCAAAGCTTCTAATGAGGCATGACGACCTTTTAGAGTTTGCAGTTCGCTTTTGGCCTGATCCAGTTCCAGGTTCACCTGATTGTTGGCTTCCCGCTTGGTTTTCATTTCTTCCTGAATGCTAAGCAAGGTAGCCTGAAAATCTTCCACTTTAAGATCCGCATCCGCCATGCGTTCTTCCAACATGGCCACCTCTTCTTCCAGAGGCCCGGCAGACAACGTTTCCTGCTCGCTCTTCAGGCGCTCGATACGGTCACGCAGGCGCTCCACGGACTGCTCCAGATGCTGAATGCGAGATTGCTCTACTTGGGCTCGTTGCCTTGGTTCATTTGCTTTTTGGTTGAACTCATCCCACTGCAACTGCCAGTTGTGCATCAATTCTTCGGCTTCATGGAGTTGCTCGTTCGCACCTTCCGACTCGGCGCGAACCAGTTCGTACTCCGGTTCGATTTCTTCCAGCTCAATGGCCACTTCTTGCAGCTGTTCTTCATCGGAAAGAATTTGTTCTTCGCCATGTTTGCAGGCTTCGATGGTTTGTTGCAGATCCTGACGTAATTGGTTGCCACGTTCTTTGGTGTGCTGAATGGTTTGCTCGATACGGGCAATGTCAGCCCCCAAACTGTAGTAACGACCCTGTACTTCGTTCAATTTGTCGTTCAGCTCGTGGTTTTGCTCACGACGCTCTTCGATTTGGGCATCCACAGAACGTTGGTCGGCCACGAAAGCTTCCAGCTTTACTTCCAGATCGCGTATCACCGCTTCACGACCTTGCACTTGGTCGTTCAGGGACTTCCACTTCAGCGCTTGCAGTTGCGCCTTGATTAAACGCTCTTCTTCTTTGAACTGTTTGTACTTTTCTGCCGCTGCTGCTTGACGTTCCAAGTGTTGCAGCTGGCGACCCAGCTCTTCCCGCAAGTCTTCCAACCGCTCCAGGTTTTCGCGGGTGCGACGCATGCGGTGTTCAGTTTCTTTACGACGCTCTTTGTATTTGGAAATACCGGCGGCTTCTTCGATATACACCCGCAGTTCTTCCGGCTTGGATTCAATCAGGCGGGAGATCATACCCTGTTCGATAATGGCGTAGCTGCGCGGCCCCAGACCCGTACCCAGGAAGATATCAGTAATGTCTTTACGGCGACATTTGGTGCTGTTAAGAAAATAGTTAGACTGACCGTCGCGGGTAACCTGACGCTTGATGGCAATTTCGTTGTAGTTGGCATACTCGCCGCCCAAGCCGCCATCGGTGTTATCGAACACCAGCTCCACAGAGGCCTGAGTAGTCGGCTTACGGGAATTTGAACCATTGAAAATAACGTCGGCCATGGATTCGCCACGCAGATGCTTGGCGGAGGATTCGCCCATTACCCAGCGCACAGCGTCGATCACGTTGGATTTACCACAACCGTTTGGACCCACAATGGCGCTGAGGTTATCGGGGAAGGAAACGGTGGTGGGATCTACGAACGATTTAAAACCCGCTAACTTGATCGACTTTAAACGCATTGGCCCTGATTTATCCTTTTGGTCTTTTGTTTGCTGGCTTGACGATTAATCCCGCTCTTCCTAAATTCTACTCAGCGTCGCCAGTCATATTCTATTTTTAAATGACCTATTGTAGCGGGTTTTAGCCACAGCACCACCCTAATAACCAGTTAAAAAATGCCGAATATTTATAGGCGTTTAACCGCCCTTGATGGAATCCGATAGCAGGAAGTTTATCGCCGATTGTGGTACGGTTTCGCCAGACCAAATGGGAGTAATGACGTTATGATGCAGGAACTACGGGATGGCTTGGATTATGTATCCCAAGGATTCACTTTAGCGAAAAAACGCAGCCTCCGCCCTTATATGGTGGTACCGCTGATCGCCAATGTGGTGCTGTTTAGTGTGGCCGCGTATCTGGTGGGCATGTATGCCTATGAATGGATCGCCAGTTGGACGACTGCCGTGGATTTATGGAGCTGGTTAGATTGGCTGGAGCCCTATATTAATCAAACCCTGGCAGCATTAAAGTGGATTATCTTTGCGGCTATTATATTGCTCTTACTGTTTGTAATGGGTTCGACCTTCACCATGTTTACCCATACGTTGATTGGCCCTTTTATTGGTATTCTGGGAGAGAAAGCCGAACGAGAACTGCACACCCCCACTTACCCACAGCATAGTATTAGCCAAATTGCCGCACGCTCAATTGCAAGGGAATTTCGCAAGCTAATTTACTGGCTGGTTCGTGCAGTTGGTTTAGGCGTAGTATCGCTGATTTTGTATTTTATTCCGGTGGTGAATGCCGCAGTGCCTGTTATCTGGTTTATGTTTGGTGCATGGATTATGGCGATGCAGTATCTGGATGTGCCCGCTGATAACAATGGCAAGAGTTTCCCTGAGGTATTACAACTGTTGCGGGACAATCGAGTAGCAGCCATGTCCTTCGGCGCGGTGATTATGGCGCTCACCTCCATTCCACTGGTGAATCTGTTTATCATTCCCGTGGCGGTGTGTGGCGGAGTCGTGTTCTGGGTGAAAAAGATTGAGAAGGCAGCTTAAAGGGAAGCTGCCTGTTCTTCTTCCAGCTTGGCCAATACGACCTCACACTGGTGATTGCCAAAGCGCTCAAGGGCATCTACAGAAGCCTCTTCTTTTCGCTCCAGAATACAAGCCATGATTTCACGGAAGAATTGCATGGAGCGCTCAACTTCCGCCTTGCTCAAGTTAATGGCATAGTAATAGGTTCTGCGTACGGCTGGCTGGAGGTCTTCCAGCATATCTTCCAGATAAGGGTTATCCACAAACTGATAGGCCATACGAGCGAAATTGAAGGTAGCATCAAAGTATTCCATTACTTGGCCATTAGCTACATAGCCTTCCATTAGTTTGAGCAACTCCAGGAAGGGCTCCAATTCATTATCCTTCCAGCCCATGGTGGCACGACGGGCCAATTGGCCAATCAAAAGGATATTCATTTCGTAAACATCACGGACATGCTTAGGGGTCATAGTAGACACCACAGCACCTTTTCGTGGAATAATATCAATAAGATAGCGCCGTTCCAGTATCAGGTAAGCCTCTCGTACCGAGCCTCGGCTTACATTGAGTTCACTGGCAACGCGGAGTTCTTGAATCCTGTCCCCTGCCCTTAGTTCTCCTGTGATTATGAGTTGTCCTAAATGTTGTGCAATCTGTTCTGCGAGGCTATCCGGTGCTTTAAAGCTCATATTGGGCTGACTACTTCTTGTATATAATGAATTTTTTGCGCGCGACACACTGCGACCTGTGTCAGCGAGGAGTTTCCGCATTGCTAGTTTCCCAGTCAAGTACTTCAGTACTATTGTTGCCATATATCAATGTTACAGAGGCCATTGTCCTACAATCAAACACAGCTAGCAAAACCGTTTCTGATAGGTTTTGTAACGTCGTTAAACAATCTGGTAGCTTCCTGGTGCGAAGGGCTTGATCCATTTGAGACTATGCGATAAATATGTCTCGCGTTTTTCTTTTATTTATTTAAATTAAGGATCAGAGGGATAACATTGTGATCAAAACTATAAGAAGTATCTTCCTTGTGGCCATGATGGCCATGACTCTACCGGCTCAGGCAGCTGATTCGCTAAAGCGAACTGTTTGCGTGTGGGACATTGTTGGCCGCGGAGGCCCAATTGCCCAAGCTGTAGAAGAATTCAAGCTAGCCGCATTAGGCTGGGGTGTGGATTTTGAGGTTGAAGTTTATTCCAGCGAGCGCGTTGCTGTTGAGCAGTTCCGATCCAAAAAGTGTGATGCTGCGTTCCTATCTGAGCTGCGTATTCGCAACTTTGTGAAATTCACCGGCTCCTTGTACGCGGTGGGTGCTATGCCGGAAGAAAAACACCTGCGCTTGATGCACCAATTGATGGCTTCCCCTCAAATGGCAGAGAAGATGATCGATGGCCCGTTCGAGATCGCTGGCATCGCTCCAGCCGGTATGGTTTATGTGTTTGTACGTGACCGCACTATCGATAGCTTGGATAAAGCAGTTGGAC
>JBFKSL010000086.1:0-11429 GCA_041626995.1 Ketobacter sp.
CGTTGCAGTTCTATGGCGTTAAAGATGGATGTAATCAGAATGATCGGTGGCAGGTTTTGTAATGAGCGGTTTTGCAGTAAATCATAGGCCGTATGGCCCTTGAGATTATAGTCGCACAATATTAGGTCTAGCTTGTGGGTGCTGGATAGAATTTTTATTGCTTCCTGCACACAGTCGGCAACATTCGTGACACAAAACTGTTGAGTGGAATTAATAAGAGAGGTTAGGCTTTGTCGAACCAGGGTTTGATCTTCTATGAGTAGCAGGTTGTATTTGTTCATAGGGGGATAAATACATCGCCACGAAAGCCTTGTTGATCTAATTTCATTTCAACTGTGCCTGCTAGAGCGGCTATTCGCTGTTGAATGTTTAAAAGGCCATTTCCTAACACTAATTTATTGTCTGTTTTTCCATTGTCACTAATACAAACCGTGATGAGCTGTGCTGTTTGTTCAAGTGTGATGATGATTTCGCTGGCATTGGAATGTCGGATGCTGTTAGTAATGCTTTCCTGGCAGGTGCGAAATATGGCTTCTTCAATATCTGGGCGACAGCGTTGTTTCCACTGTTTGCACTTGATTATGATTATGGGTTGTTGAATATTATCCGCCAACTGTTGGAGCGCGTTTAATAAATCAAAACTGTGAGGCTGAATTTGAAACGCCATGGTACGTATTTGTGTTTTCATTTGGTCAGCGGAATCTAGTGCCCGCTGTAGTTGCTCTGGGGTATGCTTTTGAGTTGCGGCGTATTCTTGCAGCTGGCTATGTAAAACTGAATTGATGTGACCAAGTTCATCGTGTAGGTCTTGTGCAATGCGAAGTCTCGTTTCCTGCTCTACTTGTTTGGTTAACAAATTCTGAGTGGTTCGTAATTGAATTAAATTTAAGTGAGAAATGGTTTTTTGCCGAAACTCACTGATGATGGAAGAAAATAGTAACCAAATTAATATCTGTCCGCTAAGCAGAAATAGTAGATAGTGGTTTGGTAGGTGGTTTGACAAGTTAACTGCGATAAAAACGTTAAAGACGAAGAGTAAAAATGAGGATACAGCCGGTGGTAAACCGCCCATGCTGGCCGTTGGTAAAAGCGTAATAAGTGCCACCAAATAAGGGTGGTTTGTCAGTGGGGAGTATGTATTAGAAATGTGAAAACTGATGGCCAGTTGCAGAATGCATGTGGCGATTAAAATGGAATGCTTGCTCTTTTTAGCTTGATTGTATTCCATTACTGGATAAATCAGCAGTTGGTAAAGAAAGCCCAATAGAAATAAAGAGGTGAAGAGGGCTAATAGTATTTGCAGTTCTGTATTCCACGCAGCTGATTGAATCAGCTCGAAAAATATCGCTGCTAGAGTTAATACACCGGTAAAAGCGAGGCATGTGGCCTTTAAAATAAAAGTAGCTGTTATCAGTTGTGATAGCTGAGACCAATGCAGAGATAGTTTGCTCATTCTAATAGCCCGGTTTTTATTTTGATTGAAACCTGATTTTTCTTATTCTTCAGTTAATATTCGGTGTAAAAACGTTTCGATTCGTTGATTTAAGTCTTCAGCTTCATGATGAAGCCAGTGGGTACCATTTGGGTATGTGATGTATTCAAGGTCGGTGATCAATTCTTCCATGCCCTGATAGGCTTGATCTGAAAAGTATGGGTCTGATAAGCCTCTTAATAACAGTGTTGGTCGTTTGACGGAGTAGATTTTTTTCTGAAACTGGGTTAACTGCGCCGGGTAGTTTTGTTCATCCGCTGGATAAGGCATGGCGCGGTAATAGTGTTTCATGGTTTTCCAATGACTGGTAGGAATCCAGTTTTCCAGCATTAGTCTGAAAATTCGTGCGCCACTATAAAATCCGCTTTCGAAAATGGAAAAATCACTGAAAATGATTTTTGAGAATGACAATTGGTCAGAGAGTGTGGTTCCTCTGGCGTAGTCGATATAGCGGCTAAGCTCTTCCTGGTCGCTTTGCGGGTCAAGTAAGGCTCTGCCAAACAGATAAGGGTGGGGTACACTCAGTACTACCAGGCCTTGCACTCGGTTAGGATGCAGCATTCCCATCATCCAGGCCAATGTACCGCCAAAGTCATGACCAATGATGACTGCTTTTTCATAACCTAAGCAGTCGATAATGGCTTCAAGCTCCCAAGCAAGCTCAATAAAGTCGTATTCTTCAATTTCATCAGGCCGGGATGAGTAGTGGTGGCCTTTAAGGTCAAGTGCAATGCTGTGATATTGTGTGCCAAAGTAATCCAGTTGTTCTTCCCAGGCCCAGGCGAACTCAGGAAAGCCATGTAGGAAGATAAGAAGTGCTTTCGCAGTATCCGGTCTTTTTTCCAGAGCAAAGTACTGCCAGGTATTGCCGTCGATGTCTTGGATGCTAATCAGCTTCTCATCGAAGCTTGAGTTCCACTGGCCTGTTATTCCGCTGTCCAGTTGTTGTTGATGGGCAATGGGACCTGAGTAGGGCGTTTCTTCGCATGTTGAAGCGTAAGTAGATTCAATGAATGTAAGAAAGAGAATCGCGAAATAAAACGGTAAGAGGAATAAAGTGTTCTTCATGATGGCGCCAGTTGTTTGATATGTGGTGCCTATAGATTGTCAGGATAGGTTGGGTTGGGCCATTACCCAAATGGGGGTTAGTCCAAAGCCATGGAGCCTGGACGAATTTTACCGGATAACCACAGAATTAAATTATTAAATCCTACCCAGGGGTTGCCGTCACCCATGCCTTTAATGCTGCGGTCGATACGAGCGGCTTCGAGAAGGCAGTGTTTGAAGGTGTTGGGGGAAAGACGTTGCAGTGCGCTTTGGAAAATGGCTTTGCGGTTTTCCCAAATGCGATATTCCTGCATAACACGCGCGGGTGCCATGCCGCTGTTGATCAGTTGTGACATGCCTGCCAATGCGCGCAGCTCTTTGCTGAAAGCCCAAAGCAAAACCGATGGTTCAGTGCCGCTGGCACTGAGTTGGTTGAGCATTTTTATGGCGTGAGATTCGTTACCTTTTAAAGCTTCATCCACTAAATCGTACAGATTGTAGCGGGCGTGGTCGGCCACAGATTCTTCAATATCCTGCACATCCAGAGGGCCTTCGCCCCGTAGTAGCACTAACTTTTCCACTTCTTGCGCAGCGGCAAGCAGGTTACCTTCCACTCGTTCAGCCAACAGCTGCACGGCTTCTCTGGAGGGTTCAAGCCCCACACCGATCATGCGCTGATGAATCCATTGCGGTAGTTGTTTCTGGTCAATGGGCCATACTTGGATGAAGGCACCTTTGCTTTCTATAGCCTGAAACCACTTGGTGGACTGCGACCTTTTGTCCTGTTTAGGAATGATCAGCAGTAATACGTTATCCGGATTGGGGTTGTCGCAATAGTTTTGTAGTGCTTTTTTGGCTTTGTCATCAAACTTGGGTTTGTCGTGTCGCACTTCCAATATCTTACGATCACCAAACAGTGACATACTGTTACCTGCTTCCAGCAGATTGCTCCAATCAAACCCCGACTCCACTGAAAACAATTCCCGCTCGGTAAAGCCTTGTTTGCGGAAGGTGTTGCGCAGTAGGTCGGCACCCTCTTGCATGAGCAGGGGCTCATCACCACTTAGTATATAAATGGGAAGAATGCTGCCCTTGGCGAGGTGCTCTTTTATTTGATTGGGTCGTAGTTTCATGGGGTGGTTTGAACGGCTCTTTGTAGTGCTAACAGAATACGTTGAGCGAGGTCGTCGTTCATCTCACGGCGTAGTAGTTGTTCTTCCTCTGCTTTGCCCACTGCTGCGGTTTCCCGATATAAGTAGGAGCGACGTGCCAATAATTGAGTGCTATCAATCAGGATGTCTTGATCGTAAACGAATTGAAATGTGATGGACTTTAGCAGTTCGTACTCAGCACTTTTGGCGCGGCTGGAAAAGGAAGCGGTGCGTTTGTCTGATTTGCTGTTATGGATGGTTAAAACAGCCAGAGCATCTTCTGATATTTTTACACCTGAATTTTTCAGTGCGTTGCTAACCGTCTGTTGAAAACCTTTGTCACCACTTTTATCAACCACCTTTATGCTGGAATAGCTGTGGCTAATGGCGTTTTGGGTTCCGCGTAACTGGAACCCACAGGCACTTAAGCAAATCAGCAGTAGCAGGGTTAGGGTGGTACGCATTTATTTCGCTACCACGCTAACGAGTTTGCCGGGCACAACGATCACTTTGGCAATGTTTTTACCTTCGGTAAATTTCTGCACATTTTCGTTGGCAAGGGCCTGTTGCTCAATGGCTTCTTTGTTGGCGTCGACGGCCACTTCCAGCTTCGCGCGGACTTTCCCGTTTACCTGTACCACCATCTCAATGGTGTCGCGTGTTAGGGCGCTTTCATCCACCGCTGGCCAAGTAGCATTGATCACCGGCTCTGAGTGGCCCAAGCGTTGCCATAGGGTGTGGCAAAGGTGCGGTGCAATGGGTGCCAGCATTAGCACACAGGCTTCTACGGCCTCTTGCATAACAGCCAGACTTTGCTTGCCATCGTTGTCCAGCTTGGCCATATGATTGCTTAATTCCATTACTGCGGCGATAGCCGTATTGAACGTTAAGCGGCGGTCGTAGTCGTCGCGCACTTTGGCGATGGTTTCATGCAGCTTGCGACGCAGATCCTTTTGCTGTTCGTTGAGTGCTTTCACATCCAGTGCTGGTGCTTCACCCTGGGCGATATGGCTGGTCACCATGCGCCATATTTTTCGCAGGAATTTATTTGCACCTTCTACACCGCTATCAGACCATTCCAAGGATTGCTCTGGTGGTGCTGCAAACATCATAAACAGTCGTACGGTATCGGCACCATATTGATCGATGATTACCTGTGGGTCGATACCATTGTTTTTTGATTTCGACATTTTGCTCATGCCATCGTGCAGCACAGGCTGGCCATCGTCTTTATGCACGAATTGATTGTCACCGTTGAGGATAACGTCAGTGGGGGAGATCCAGTCCTGTCCACCTTTTTCATTTTCGCGGTAAAAGCAATCCGCCAATACCATGCCTTGGCACAGCAGACGCTCATAAGGTTCGTCGCAATGTACTAAACCGAAATCACGCATTAGTTTATGGAAGAAGCGTGAATACAACAGGTGCAAAATGGCGTGTTCAATGCCGCCGATATATTGATTGACCGGCAGCCAGTAATTGGCCTTTTCCGGATCTAACATCTGGGTATCGTCGTTGGGACTGCAGTAGCGAGCGTAATACCAGGACGATTCCATAAAGGTATCGAAAGTATCGGTTTCTTTTTCTGCTGTGGCACCGTTATAGTGGGTTTTGCGCCATTCAGGATCGGCTTTAATGGGCGACTGTACGCCATCCATGTCCACGTCTTCCGGCAGTTTCACCGGCAATTCTTCCGGTGGGGTGGGAACGGCCTCGCCATTTTCCAAATTGATCATGGGAATGGGGGTGCCCCAATAGCGCTGACGGGAAACGCCCCAATCGCGCAAACGATAATTTACTTTCACTCGGCCTTTGTTTTCTTTTTCCAGCCATTGAGAAATGGCTTTGAAGGCATCCTCGAAATGTAAGCCATCGAATTCGCCAGAATTAACCAGCACGCCTTTTTCAGTAAAGGCGGCTTGGCTCAAATCGTATTCTTCTCCATTGGCAGCGTCGATTACCTGCTTAATGGGAAGGTCGTATTTTTGGGCAAATTCAAAGTCCCGTTGATCGTGTGCGGGAACGGCCATAACTGCGCCAGAACCGTAATCCATCAAGACGAAATTGGCGATCCACACGGGAACCTGGTCACCACTGATCGGGTGGGTGGCATACTGGCCAGTGAACACCCCTTTCTTTTCCATGGTAGCCATATCGGCTTCGGCCACTTTGTTGTGGCTGCATTCTTCAATAAAGGCGGCAGCATCTGCATTGGTTTCTGCGGCTTGTTTGGCAAGAGGGTGCTGGGCAGCAACCGCCACATAGCTTACACCCATTAGGGTGTCGGGGCGGGTGGTGTACACTTCTAACGCTTTGCCATCTACCAGCCCAAACTGCAACTCCACACCTTCAGAGCGGCCAATCCAGTTGCGCTGCATGGTTTTTACCTGCTCGGGCCAATGTTCCAGCTTGTCCAGGTCAGCTAACAGTTCTTCAGCGTAGTCGGTGATTTTCACAAACCACTGGGGAATTTCTTTGCGCTCAACCAACGCGCCTGAGCGCCAGCCTCGGCCTTCGATGACTTGTTCGTTAGCCAGAACAGTTTGATCCACTGGATCCCAGTTGACCGTGGCCATTTTTTTGTACACCAAACCTTTCTCATACAGCTTGGTGAAGAACCATTGTTCCCAGCGATAGTATTCCGGGCGGCAGGTTGCCAGTTCGCGGTTCCAATCGTAGCCAAAGCCCAGGCGCTTTAATTGGCCTTTCATGTATTCGATGTTTTCGTAGGTCCATTTTGCGGGCGCTACTTTGTTTTTGATGGCGGCGTTTTCCGCGGGCAGGCCAAAGGCATCCCACCCCATGGGTTGCATGACGTTTTTGCCCAGCATGCGTTGAAAGCGGCTGACCACGTCACCGATGGTGTAGTTGCGCACATGCCCCATGTGTAGTCTTCCGCTGGGATAGGGGAACATGGATAGGCAGTAATAGGCTTCTTTGTCGGCCTGCTCGGTCACTTCGAAGCTTTTATTTTGCTCCCAATATCCCTGGGCTTGGGCTTCGATTTCCTGGGGATGGTATTGGTCTTCCATCAAACAACTCTCTTTACTAAAAGGGCAACTACACCGGTGAAAATTCAAGCCCACAAGGATACCGTACTGGAGCCTGTACAGGTAGGGGGTTGCCTGCTAATAAAAATACCTCACCATGAGTTTCACCACCTCTTCCACCACTTGTTCATCGGTGTAATAGGGCACGGGCTCCATTACGTGCTTGGCAATGACCGAGGTGCAGGCGCTAAACGCGATGTAAATGGATAGATCCAAATCTTCTACTTGTAGCTGATCCCTTTGTTTTACTAAGAAGCGGCGTATGGCCTCCATTAAGCGGTGCTCGAACTCGCGCATTTCTGGCAGGGTGGTGTTGGCGTATTGGTTCTTCAAAATCTCAGTAAAAACGCCGTCACTTTGTCGGTAGTACTGTATGGACATCTGTGCCCAGGCGCGGCTGGATTCTTCTACAGATGCGTCGCCAAGCTGAACCAGGACTTGGTTTAGAACTTGGGTGATTTCATTCAAATATCTTTGTAGTAGTGCACTGATTAAGGCCTGTTTGTTAGGGAAATACTGATACAGCGAGGCGATATTCACGTTGGCGCGTTCGGCCACTTTGTTGGTGGTAATGCCATCTACACCCAGCTCTCTTACCAGTTCTGCTGTGGCATCAATGATGCGAGTAACCGTTTGGCGGGCGCGGGGTTGCTTGGGCTCTTTCTTTAATCCAGTTAGGTTGCTTTGCATAAAACTAAGTATTATGTAAGTAATTGCTTGTATTATGATCGGGTAACCTGAAATTGCAACAAGTGGATGGAGATGAGTATGCCCACCGCAAATATTCCTTCTCATTGGGTTGAGAAGTATTCTGATGAGAAGCTGGACAAGATGCGCCTTGTTGGCGACCCATTAGCCGATGCTGTCGCCGCAAAAATTGAGCGCAAGCGTCCTTCCCAAATGATGGATGAAGTGTTTGCCCGAGCGAAGTCCGAGGGCGGGCCATTCCAAGCTTATCTTGATCATGTTTACTCCGTTCCTACATGGGTGGATTGGGACAAAGTCGAGCACGCCAGCCGGGTAAATTTGGCGTTTGCCAATGTGCGTGCCATTGCCCTGCTGGTCAGCAGCTTGGTGGAAGGTTATGCCCTGAGTAAGGCTGCACACGTTCTGGTATCCACCGGTCGGTTGCACCAGGATGTGGTGCGCCGCGTGTATGAAACCTCCCAGATGACCCACAATATCAGTGCGCCGGGTGGTTTGCGGCCCGGAGCTAAAGGTCACCGCACTGTAATGGAAGTGCGTTTGCTGCATGCCATGGTGCGTAAATATCTGAAGGAGCAACGTGGCTGGGATGTGGCTACTTGGGATGAGCCGGTTTGTCAGGAAGATATGGCCTTCACCGTCATTGAATTCGATTATCTGGCGATTCGTGGAATGGAGCGTATGGGTGTGACTCTGAAGGATGATGACTTAGAGGCACTTCATCATCTGTGGCGTTATGGCTCGTACCTGATTGGTGTGGACGATTCCCTGGTGACAGAATCTCTGGATGAAGAGATCTACCAATATGAGCGCATTCGTGAGCGCCAATACAACCCAAGTAACGATAGCCACTTGTTAGCGAATGCCGTAATCACAGCGCTGGCAGGGCAGCCGCCGTTTAATCTGCCTGAGGCGTTGCTATATGAACTAAGCCGCCTTTGCTTAGGTGATGAATTGGCCGATGTGTATGAGTTGCCGCGCAACAAAATGTGGCACCGTGCGGTCTTGGCCTATAAGGCAGCGAATAAAGTGTCTCAATTCGCTCATTACAATGTGCCTGGTGTGGATTTGATCAGCGAGAAGCTGAATTTCCGCATGTTGCAAAAGTCGCTTTACGACAACCTGGATTCAAACCCTGACAAGCGTGCTTTTCGACATATAGCTTGAATGTTTTCGCCAGTGTCTTGCTACCCTGTTTAGTGATACAAATGCTTGTCATTGTGTCTCACCAAATCGCTAAGGAGTAGTCATGACAGCTGCTGAAAAACCACCCGAAACCAGTAAAGTACAACAACAGTGGCCTGCCCCCATGAGCCCCAAACAGTGGGAAGAACGCTTCCCAGGGGTGTTGGATGGTTTGACCATTATGGCGGGTGGCGCCAACGTAATCATGCAGCTAGCACGACTGCCTATTGGCCACGGAGTGGCTGATAGCCGGGTGGAAAGCGGTGCTTTGTTCAGTCACCCTATTAAGCGCGCTCGTACTACCATTACCTATCTGGCCGTTGCTCTATTAGGCACAACAGAAGAAAAACTGGCCTATCGTTCCGCAGTGAATCAATCTCATAAACAGGTTCATAACTTGCCTGAAGATAAAGTGGAATATAACGCTTTTGACCCAGAGCTTCAGTTATGGGTTGCAGCTTGTTTGTATTGGGGAATTGCCGATACCAATAAGAAATTTGGTTATCACTTGAGCGAAGAGCGTGCAGAAGAGTTGTATCATGCAGCGGAAAACCTGGGTACGACTTTGCAAGTGCGTCCAGGTATGTGGCCCAAAGATCTCAAAGCCTTTGATGAGTATTGGAATAAAGGTTTAGAGAAGATGGAAATCGACGATAAAGTTCGTATTTTTCTTACCAAGCTGGTGGACTTGAAGTTTGTTCACCCCTTTATGCAATTCTTCTTGTCCCGTTTCCATCGTTTTATGACCACGGGCTTTCTACCGCAGCCCATGCGTGATGCTATGGAATTAGAATGGAGTGAAAAGAAACAGCACCGCTTTGATTGGGTGATGCGTCTTATCACCGGCTTTAACGCATTGATGCCTCGCCCTGTGCGACAGTTTCCCTTTATGTTGGTGCTTTGGGATTTTCGACGTCGGCTGAAAAAAGGCAAGCGCTTAGTTTAGATCTGCAACCTGGGGTGTAATCCTTTCCAAAAAGGATACAATCAGAGTCTGTAATCCAGAATCTGACCAGGAGGCCGCCATGGCCATTGCCTTAACTCTTCATCTTTTAAGTTCGGTAATTTGGGTAGGCGGAATGTTTTTCGCCTACATGGCTCTGCGTCCTGTGGCGGCTCAAATATTGGAGCCGCCTTTAAGATTGCAGCTATGGAGCCAGGTATTCGGCCGTTTCTTCCCTTGGGTGTCTGTTTCTGTTTTGCTGTTGCTTGCCACAGGCCTGTGGATGATATTTGGCTTTTACGGTGGAATGGGGCGTGTTGGTAACCACATCCACCTGATGTTATTGGTTGGGTTGGCCATGATGGCCATTTACGGCCATGTATTTTTTGCGCCCTATAAACGCCTGCAACAGGCGGTGGCAGAGCAGAATTGGCCAGAAGGTGGCAAGCAGCTAGGGCAAATCCGTAAGCTGATTGCCATTAATTTGAGTTTGGGGCTTTTGGTGGTGGTGATTGCCGGTGCTGGTCGCTATTTGGCGTGACGGCTATTTGACCGAAATCCTCTCCTAAAGCGCCGCATTGATTTGCCAAAAGCGTCTAAAATGACCTTACTTGGTCATTATTCAAATAAAAATAAAATGATGCATTTTTCGCCCCAATGGTTTTCCATTCGCCTTCTCTTGGCCATGGTGGGTGGCGCCCTGTTATCCCTGGGTTATATCCATGTTGATCTTTTCTGGGGAGCTTGGGTTGCGTTTATTCCTCTGTTGATTGCCATTAAGCACATGTCATATCGCAATAGTTATTTGTTGGGGTTTGCGTTTGGCATGGTGTTGTTTTTATGTGCTACCACCTGGATCGTGGATTTTCTTACGCTTTTCAAAAATTATCGGGGGTTAACGAATTTTTCCTGGTCCCTATTGTATTGGGTTTACTGCGCGCAGCTGCCTGCGTTAATGGTGTTGTGCTATCAGTGGCTGAAGCGCAACACCCTTGTCAGTGAATTTATTCTGTTTCCTATTTCAGTTGTGTTGTTTTTCAGTTCTTTTCCCATGCTGTTTTCGGCGCAATTGGGGGAAAGCCAAAGTGGATTTCTTGTGGCAATCCAAGCGGTGGATTTTTTTGGTGTTTATAGCCTGGACGCCATTATCGCTTTAGTTAATGTGGTGCTGTTTAAAATTCTGTTTGATCGTGGATTGGCGCTAAAAGGAATTTCCGTAGCAATGACTGCGGCCATACTGATGGCATGGTTTGGTTATGGCGTTTATGCCTTGCAGACTTGGAACCAAACCATTTCACAATGGCGCACTGTGCGCATAGGGCTGGTGCAACCCAATGAAACACCCAGCTTGAAAAAAGCAGAAGTGTATCCTGGTTATGGCAGAGCCTATCCGGTGGAAATGGATATGACGGAACGATTACGATCCCAAGGTGCAGAGCTGGTGTTGTGGCCCGAGGCTCGATACAAGGGCTATATCGATATGCCCCATGTGGAAAAGGCCTTCAAGCGTGAAGTGGCTCAGTTAGACGTGGATCTGATTTTTCAGGACATGGAAGAGCAAGAGGAATCGAAGGAAAAATCGAAACGTTATAACCTGGCGGTGATGTTGAATAATGAAGGTGAAGAGGTTGGGCGCTACCGAAAAATGAAGCGTGTCGCTTTTGGGGAGTATGTGCCGTTAGTGAGCGACATCCCTTTTCTGCGTCAATGGGTAGAAGCATTTTTTGGAAATTTTTTGAATGAAATTGGAAAAGGCGATGGCCCGGTGATATTCAAAAGTGGGCAGATGAATATTGTGCCGTTGGTGTGCTACGAAACCATGTTTGCCGAGTTTGTTGCCAATGCCGTTCCCAAGC
>JBFKSL010000087.1:0-11398 GCA_041626995.1 Ketobacter sp.
ATGCCAGTGGAGCCCAGCTGATACATTATGATACCAGCCACATATAAAGAATAATAAAAGTAGGAACTGTCGCGGGTGAAAATATAAAGTGAGGCGTTATACAACATCATGGCTGCCAATATTCCAAACGCCAAACTGTAAAAAATGTACTGAACAAACTCCGCATCGCGACGCTGATCTTCATCCCATACTGACATGGGAAGAAAAACCACAAAGGATGTATTTACCCGAAGAAGTATCTGAGATTGTTCGTGGGCCTTTAACTCAATGGGCAATAAGATGTGTCGACTTTTTCGATACAAGCTGTCGGGCTCTCGTAACAAGCCGGCCTCATGTTTTTGCATACTGCCATCTTGCCTGAGTTGGTACATATCTAACTCGGCCAAATGAATCCAACGAATTTCTAAAGTCCGCTGAATAGCTTGTGCTTGATTATTCTGTACCGTAAAGCGCAGCCAAACGGAATTGGAAAACTTACCTAAGTTAATGGAAGGCTTAACGGGCATTTGCCAATTCAATAAAGAATCCTTGGCCAGGATTTGGTTTGTAGTAATGTTTTCCCGTTGCACTAAATACTGAACATGGTTAGGCTGAAGCTCAATTTTGGCCTCAGCATTTAATTGTAATATGTCAGCATTAGAAGTGCCCGCAGCAAATAAACTGACCAATGACAGGCAGCACCCCAATATAAAAAACACAAATAACCGCACAGGTTTAATCGCTCTTTTTAACAGAGTCATAGGATTATTAACTAAGTATAGTTTTATAAACTCTGTTTATTTGAATAAAATGCCAGTAATTCAAAATAACTTGGCCCCTATTCGCACTCAGACAATTCAAAATATATAAGGCAAGCTAGATCTATCATGAAAAGTGATAACAACACGCAAATCCATTACCGGATCATACCTTCTGATCCCTATGCCCATCTGTACACGGTGAATTTGTCTATCCCCTTCCCCAATTCAAAAGGGCAACAACTGCGTTTGCCCAGCTGGATTCCGGGCAGTTATATGATACGGGACTTCGCTAAAAACATTGTGGAAATAAAAGCACACTACAATGGTCAAAATCTTAATTTAGTCAAGCTAGATAAGCAAACCTGGCAAATAGAGCCCTGTGACCAAGCCATTGAAGTGGAATACGTGGTGTATGCCTGGGATCTGTCAGTGCGATCTGCCCACTTAGATCAGAAACACGCTTATTTTAATGGTACGAGCGTCTTTCTTGAGGTTGTCGAACAAGCCGCCAAACCTTGTCTGGTAGACATTCGAAATGCACCCATTACTGAAGCAAGCCATTGGAAAGTAGGCACTTCCTTAAAAACAGCGGGTGCTGAGCGTTATGGCTTTGGTTTGTACCAAGCAGACAATTACGATGACTTGATTGATCATCCTGTTGAAATTGCTGACTTTGATTTGGTTTCATTCTCCGCCTGCGGAGTTGAACATGATTTTATTCTCACTGGTTTGCATAACGCTGACCTGGATCGTTTAGCACAAGACCTAAAACGTATATGTGAATATCAAATTCAACTATTTGAACAACCTGCACCCTTTGATCGTTATGTATTTATAACCTGGGCTGTTGGCGATGGTTATGGCGGCTTGGAACATCGCTCTTCCACCAGTTTAATTTGCAATCGAGATGATCTTCCCTGTAAAAAAGAACAAGGTAAGGTGAGTGACGACTATAAAACCTTTCTTGGCTTATGCAGTCACGAATATTTTCATAGCTGGAACGTCAAGCGCATTCAACCCAATATCCCCTACGATCTTAGCCAGGAAAATAATACCCCTCTGCTTTGGGCATTCGAGGGCATTACCTCCTATTACGACGATTTTGTCTTACAACGCACAGGCTTGATTACCATACAAGAATATTTGGAATTGGTAGGGCAGAACATAACGCGGCTGCAGCGTAACCCTGGGCGTTTTAAGCAAAGCGTAACGGAATCAAGCTTCGATGCCTGGACCAGGTTTTATAAGCAAGATGAAAACGCTGCCAACGCTATTGTGAGTTACTACACTAAAGGCGCAATTGTCGCTTTAGCTTTGGATTTAACCTTGCGGAAACTGAGCGACGATAAGGTGAACTTGGATAAGGTTATGATTGAGCTATGGCAACGACACGGTAAAACCCAACAACCGGTTAAAGAACAAGACATCCAAAATTTATGTTTTGAATTATTGCAGAAAAATAATTGCTCTAGCTCGGTGGATATTTTACAAGAATTCTTTCAGCAATCATTGTACGAAACTACCGAACTGGATTACGAAAAGATATTCGAGCCTTTTGGGCTGCAATTTAATTTACGGCAAGCGCAATCCAGTGCGGACAAAGGCGGAACCGAAAAAAGCACTGAGTCTTCCGACGTGGATTTGGGCATAATGGCAGGTGCCGATGCCGCAGGCGTAAAAGTGGCTCGCGTTAGTAACGGCAGTTGTGCACACAAAGCAGGGCTATCAGCCGGTGATGTTATTATTGCGATCGACAATATTAAGGCAGATGCTAACAATCTTGAAAAACTATTAAAACGCTATAAACCTGGGGAATCGGTGCAAATACACGGGTTCCGCCGCGATGAATTAATGCAATTCACCGTTCACCTTGATGCGCGGCCATTGGATACAGTCTATTTAACGGTAACCGATGAAAAAAAATTAGCACGCTGGCTTCAATAATTGGTTCATCTTATTGCGCCATGGTAGGTACAACCAATTGTGGATCCAGCTTGGTTTGATACCAATTCAAACGCCAACACAAATGAGGGCCAGTAGCACGACCGCTAGCCCCAACTAATCCAATCACCTGGCCTTGCTTTACTTTATCTCCTTTTTTCACCAGCATTTGGCTCATATGCAAATAACTGGTGCTCACCCCCAAGCCATGATCAATTACCATTGTCGCGCCCGAAAAAAACATATCGGGATGCGCCAACGTAACCTCACCATCAGCCGGTGCGAAAATTTCAGTGCCTTTTGGTGCCGCAATATCGATGCCAAAATGCGGTCGACGTGGCTCGCCATTATAGACCCGCTGGCTGCCATAGACGCCTGTAATCGGGCCCTGTATGGGCCATATGAAATTTTGTAAAAATCCTGTTAAATCCGTATCAGTAAAACGCGCTTGTTTTACCTGAGCAGCCTCTTCGCGAATACGTTGTAAGTGTTTTGGATCTGGATTAACCGTGCGCGCAGGAACGCCATCTACTTTCTGAATATTGTATTCACGTTTTGCTAATTCAAAGGTATATAGCTGCGTCTTACTCTGCCCTTTTTTTATGCTTAGCGTTTGCTCAATGGGCTCATCACGGCCAAAACCAATGACAAAATCTCCGTTGGTGGAAATTCGTATCGGCTTTTCATTTAAATAAAGCACAGCATCGTTATCAACTTTACCCCGTAATAAACCACCCTGGCTAAATTCACCCTGCAAGGTAACATCACCGAAATTACGTATTTCGGCAAACACCCAATTGCTGGAAACAAAAATCGTCAGGGCAAAAATGGCATTAAGGAGTTTCTGATTGAACATTTTTATCTTGTGTACCTGGTTGAGAAGTTTGGGCGGCTAATTTTTCCCGTATTGTCTGCCGAGTAACTTGGTTGGCATCGCCATCTGCAATTAATCCATTTTGATGCTGAAATTCTCTTAGGGCTCTTTTCGTCATTGATCCTAAGATGCCATCCACTTTACCCACATCAAAACCTAAATTTAAAAGCGATAGTTGTAAGGCTTTGACCTCTTCAATCGCCATAGGTTCTTGCTGTGGAGGGCTTATCCTAAGCTTTCCAGCACCATTAATCTGATCCGCCAGAATACCAACAGAAAGCGCGTAAAATTCCGAGCGATTCCACTTCATGATGACATCAAAATTTTCATACGCCAAAAATGCTGGCCCTTTATGGCCCGACGGCAAAATCAACGCGCCTTTCGCTTCCAATTTAGGAATGGGCCGGTTGTAACGATCACGGACCCCCTGTTGACGCCAAAATATTAGCGTTTGAGGTCTATCTCGTCCGGCGAGGCTGTAGTCAAAACTTTCGGGCAAGATCACTTCTCGACCCCAGCGCCAATTTTTTTGCCAACCTAGTTGCTGTAAATAATTCGCGGCAGAAGTTAATGCATCTGGCAAACTATTCCACAGATCGGCACGGCCATCGTTATCACCATCAACGGCATACTGACGATAGGCACTGGGCATAAATTGCATATTACCCATTGCACCAGCCCAGGAACCCTGCATGGTTTCACGAGTGCCAACACCCGCTTCAATCAAACGCAAGGCGTTAAATAATTCCAAAGTAAAAAATTCACTGCGGCGAGGATCACACGCCAAGGTGGTTAAGGAATCTACTACGTTCATCTTGCCCAGATAGCTACCGAAGTTGGTTTCCATACCCCAGAACGCCACTAGATACTGAGCAGGTACGCCATATGTTTCTGTTAATGAGGTAAGCAACGCACGGTGCTGACGAATCAACTTACGGCCCTGCTGAATCCGCTGTTGCACCACTCGCTGGCCAAAATAGTCGTGGAAGGTTTGTGAAAATTCCGGCTGTTTTCGATCCAATTCAATAACACGAGCAACGTATTGTGCACTGGCCAGATCCCGCTCGATTACCTGAGGGCTAATCTGTTCCTGTAGTGCACGTTGTTTTAAATTTTCCACGCATTGGGAAAAGTTTTCTTGCGCAAATAATGAAGTACTGAGTAGCAATCCGCTGAATAAAAATCCGCATTGCTTTCTTAAGTTAACCAGTGACAAATGACCATTCCAATTGAGTTCAACATAACAGACTCTATTAGCTTATCATGCTACCAGTGGCTTACGCAGCCGATTCCATCATCAAAATTGAAGTGGGTCTTGCGCTAAGAAGAGGCGCCACTCCACTCCTTCAAATGTTGAACGCTTTGCCTATAAGGTTTTAAGGAGCTCAATAACAAAACAGCCGCCACTAAAGTGGCCGCCATACTGACGATGGCCAAAGAAAAACGCAGCGCCAGCTCATCCTTAAATACAAAATCCGTAAACAGTGCCACAGCAGTGGGGCCAATGCCCAAACCAATTATGGTCACCACAAATAAATACATGGCAGACGCTTGGCCTCGCATGGGGTTGGGCATGATTTCCTGCAACGCCGCAGGTGCCACACCAAAGGGCATGGCTAATGCAAAGGCTCCCACGCAACCTGCCGCAATGGCAATGTGTAAATCCACCACCAAGTATCCCGCATAACTGGGCAAGGCAATGATCGCCGCCAACAGACCCACGCGCATGGGTGCGTCTTTATAGCCTTTCTTGGTCAACCAATCAGATAGGCGGCCTCCGGCCAAGATTCCTGCCGAGCCCAACAAGCCCACCATTAAGCCGTACATATAACCCACCTCTGATGCATCAATCTGGTAGGTACGCATGAAAAACGCTGGAACCCACGATGCAGCACCATAACCACAGAATGCCAGACAGGCGAATCCCAAATTATGCAACAACACCGTGGTTCGGTTTTTACGCATATAGGCCATCACTTGGGAAATGGGCACTTGAGTATTGGCTCCAGCACCCTGCCGTTGAGGTTCCTTCAATAGAAACAACAAGGTAGAAAACACCACACCCGCCACGCCCAGCAAGAGGAAGATCAATTGCCAAGGGCGTAGCTCACCAATGACCGGCAGCACCATATTGCCCTTAGCCGAAGCAAAGTGAATCACCAATCCGCCCACCAAAAATGCCATGCCCGACCCTACATAGATTCCCATGGAATACACACTGATGGCGGTAGCGCGCCTTTCTGGAGGGAAACTGTCGGCTATTAAGGAATAAGCCGCCGGGGATAAGGCAGCTTCGCCTGCTCCCACTCCAATTCGGGCCATAAAGAAATGCCAGTAGGTTTTGGCCATACCACAGGCCGCAGTCATGGCGCTCCACACGATCACACCGGCAGCAATGAGTCCACGACGACTGGTGCGATCTGCCAAGCGCCCCAGTGGAATGCCACAAATGGTGTAAAACACAGCAAAGGAAAAGCCCATGAGCAGGCTCATTTCCGTGTCAGATATGGCGAGATCCCGTTTAATGGGCCCTACCAACAGATTTAAAATCTGACGATCGATAAACGACAACACGTAAGCCAACATAAGAATGGCAACAGTGCCCCAGGCGCGGGCGGTGGAAGGGTAAGGAACTTGGGGTATCACAGCAATTGCCTCTTATTATTCTTTCTGCACAGACTGACCAAGACTTGCTGCTTAAGCAAACGCAACAGGGGTGAAATGCCCCAAATTCCGTTACTAATAAGCCTTTTTAGCTCCCTATAATAGGCGCTTGCTAATTAACCCTTGGGTCCTGCACCACCACTGACAACGCATCCACATTGAGATCCGGCTGCTTACAGTTATACCCTTCAGGATAGATGACCTGAACAATTTGCACAGTATTGATGGCGTCTTTCAATAGGCTAAACATGGCCTGCGCTCCATACTGAGAAAAATGGGTTAAGCGCCGCTTAATACCCGACACCGTGGTGTAATACACTTCACCTACGCCATGCACTTCCACCGATTTAATTTTCTCTGGGAAGCACTTTACCTGGGGACTAGCACTGGCCAGCATGGGTAACAAAAGTAGCCAAAAGCCCATAACAATACGTTTTTTCATAGGTTTTTCATCACTATCCAATTAATTTCAACTAAACTGGTTAAAAAATACAAACAACTCACACACTAATCCAATGCAATTTTTCAATGATGACAGACCGCCCTGCGTGATGGATGTGGAAGCATCCGGCTTCGGCAAAGACAGCTACCCCATTGAAGTGGGTTATGTGGACGAAGACGCCAACCGCTATTGCAGCCTGATTTGCCCGCTTGAGCAATGGACTCACTGGAGCGAAAGCGCCCAACAAGCTCACGGCATCGCCCGCAGCACTTTGCTTGAACTGGGCATACCGGCCATTGAAATGGCCTTGGAACTGAACAAGCGCTTGCAGGGTCGAACTTTGTATAGCGATGGCTGGGTGGTGGATCACCCGTGGTTAATCAGGCTATTTTCCTGCGTCAATGTGGAACCACAGTTCACCCTTTCCCCCATCGAAATGATATTAAGTGAACCACAGATTGAAGTGTGGGATGACACCCGCAGCAAGATTCTGCAACAGCATGACGAACAGCGCCATCGCGCCAGCTTTGATGCTTTTGTGATTCAACAGACCTGGATCGAAACCTATCGTTTAACTCATTGATTTAAGGTAGGCTAGCCAACAAATTATCGACATCTTTCAATGTGATCTGATATGGAAGACACCACCCCACCACTGGATTTGGAAAAGCTAAAGCAGCAGGATCATGCCAGCTTTGAGCAGCTAGTGGCGCTGTATCACCGTCAGTTGGTGGCCGTGGCCCGCGCCATTATCGGCGACAGCCTGGCAGAGGAAGTGGTGCAGGAAGGTTGGGTGTCGGTGTATCGCGCACTGCCCAAGTTTGAAGGTCGATCTGCTGTGAAAACCTGGCTGTATACCATCATCAGTAACGAGGCCAAAACCCGTCTACGCAAGGAAAAGCGTATTGTTGCCCTGGAAGATTTGGGCGGTGATGATGACGGTTACTTAAGCGATGACCGCTTCAATGCCGTGGGCCACTGGAAAAACCCGGCACCAGACTGGCACCTGGATTCCCCCGACCAATTGCTGGAAGAAGAGCATTTGCAAAAATGCATCGACCACACCGTTTCTATCCTACCGGACCAACAGAAAGCGGTGTTTATCCTGCGCGATATTGAACAGCAAGCCCTATCGGAAATCTGTAACATTTTGGATGTAACTGACTCCTATGTACGGGTGCTGCTCCATCGTGCACGTTTGAAGCTAATGCAAGTTATTGATCGTTATCAGGAAACCGGTGAATGCTGAACTGTAAACAAGTTGCCCACCAAGCCAGTGATTACGTTGACCGTAATGTAAACGGCTGGCAACGTTTTGGAATGGTTGTGCATCTATTCATTTGCAAGCACTGCCGTCGCTTTGTACAGCATGTGCGCATTACCCGTGACTTTATGGGTAAGCGGGAGCATGAAGTGGCTTCTGAGGAGGAGGTTAAGAAAGTGATGAAAGGGATCAAGAAACCCGAATAGTAGTAATGTAAAAATCTCTATTTCTTTTCCGGAACATTCACCGGCCTTCGATTGGAACGTTTATCTTCCCAATCCAAATCCTTTGGGTCATACCAATCAATGGCATCCAGCACCTTCTCTCGCGTGCGCACAGAAAGGGTTAACCACACGTCCACAAAATCATCCACACCCTGCTGTCGGCGCGGTTGAGATTTACTGGTGAGCTTGGAATGAATCTTGGGCAAGTTTAACGCTTGTCCTAAGCTACCGGGCACGGTCACTGTTTGCCCCAACACCCGGCGCCGATGGGTACGACGCTCCAACACCTGCTGCAAAGCTTCAGCAGCGGCAAGGGCAATCTCTTCATCAAACTGGTCTGGGTCAATCATAGGTCTGGGCATGGCAAACAATGAACCGCTCATTTTAGCATCCAATCGTTGCTGCCATTCAACAGGATTACGTTGCCACCATTCCAAGGGAGGGTGCAAAATTGGCCGGAACCAGGCAGTCTATGTCAGGATGAACCAAGTTTTACCCTAATAACAACAAGAATTTATAGAATAATCAGGACTACACCATGAATACCTTAAGCAAAGCCTTCTGGTTACTGCCCCTGGCACTTTCCACCGCTGCTTGTGTGGATTCCGGGGAATTTCCAGATCAAGAAACCCTCTGTCAATTCGATCAGCAAAGAGAAAATGAGCGGGCTGCCTCCGCTGCTAACTTCCCCGACCCAGTGATTTATTCCATTAACGTCAACGGGATGCAGGTCTGGGAAAGCAGCAACCCCGGCACCATTCCCACCCTGCAACCGGGTGATGAAGTGACGCTACTGGGTAGCGGCCTGGGCAATGGCCCCGATATCGACTTCACCAAAATCATGATCGGCAACACCCGTATTTTAGAAACGGATTTGGTGATGTTTGAACAACGCCTGGACATTGCCGACCAAGTGCATTTTGAAATCGATTCGTTATTGGATAGCTGGGATAAAGATATTCTGAACTGGCAGCCAGACCAGATCACCTTTCTGGTACCAGAGCACACCAGTGGCGGCCCACTGCAACTTCAAATTCAAAAACGCGTTGGCTATAACCCATCGCTAATCACCCCTAACCAACCACATAACGTAATTGATGCACTCACCAGCCGTATCACCGATGAAAGTTTTCAGCATGAGTGTGACGTGGTTTCCACCCTCAGCCCAGCCAAGGCCATCAACCCCATCGAAGTGACGGTGGATAACCCCAACTTCCAACAACTGGTGGATCAAGGCCGCGCCATTTTTTGGTCTTACGATTACAACATCGGATTATCCCATGCCATTCGAAATTTGAATTGGAAGAAAATCTTTAACTACGAAGCCACCGACCCCATTACCGGCGCCGTTGCTGACCCCGCGCTTCTGTTTGGTGCCTATCCCACCGTGGCAGGGCAGGTTCCTAGCGAGGCCATGGACGACGTGTATTTCGATCCTTACCCACAACCCAGCCCCATTCCCGGCTTTCTTACCCTTGATCCTCAACTGAAGAAAGGCAACACCCGCGACACCGGCTGGGTGGGTTATCGCTATGCCCAATCCAGTCATCCCTATGTTGGCCGCGGTTCGTGGATCGGCTTCAACTGCGCCAGTTGCCACTCTCGTCAGGTCACCTACGAGAATCAACCAGGCAACACCATTACCAAAGTTTTTCCTGGCTTGCCCAACCCGGAATGGACCGTGAAATGGGCCGTATTGGGTAACTTCGATGGCATTGTAGAGAAAGAGGAAGGCCCTCAATGGGACGCTGGCAAAAAAGCCGTGGATAAAACCATGCTGCTCTATTACCTGCCTCAAGGCACTGGTGAACACAATATGATTCGCCTTAACGGCGAGGGCAGCGCAACCGATAACGACTATCAGTTTTCGCCCCATACCATTCCTAACGTGAGCTATTACATGTCCATCCGCCGCTCCCTTTCCCACACAGAATCTTATGTGGGGTTCGAGGGGTCTTACATTCACGCCGAAGAGCCCGACGGCGCCACTGGCAGCATGCTAAAAGCCCCATTGCAGGCCTTAACTGCCTATATGACCGTACTGGATGAAAGCGATAACGATCTGCGCAATGTGGGCCTGTACCGCTGGTTGCAGCATAACAACCTGCTGGCAGCGCAAACCGGCCATGCCAACTTGAGCGAAGGAGAGTTTGTGCACAACGGCTGGCAGAACTATCCCGGCGTAGTGACGGCCGTAAATACCGGTAAAACACAGTTCGAGAACGACTGCGGCCACTGCCACAGCGACACCTTAGGGGCTCACACCGATGAAAACATGATCCCTCTGGATCAGGTGGGCCACTTTTTCACGCCATCGGTCTATCAGCAACACACCCAAAGTGTGCGGGTGGGCTTCCTACGCGACATGTATTGGGTACAACACCGTGGTCTGCTCACCGATGGCCATGTACGCAACCTGGAAGATCTGGTTCACCCTGATCGCTGCCAAGAAGGCAGTGATCTGTATAACCAGTATTACACCCTGCACCCACCCGCTAACCCGGAGCTGGGTGGCCCCGACTTTCCTCAGCCGTATCCGGCGGAAAACCGAAAAGGCGATGTGTTCCGAGTGCCTAAATCCGTTTCCACCCAGGCAGGTGATACCGCGGAACAGCGTAATACTTTTATCGAGCGGCATAAGTATTTCGTAGAAGTGCCCTGGGACAGCGAGTACTACTACTGGGATTACCAACAGATGCGCTCAGAGTATGGCCCCGACGAGCTGGGCAGCCCTGCTCCCATTGGCATGCCCGCGGCACCGCACCCATGGTGTGCAAACTCCGCCAGCAATGTGCAGCCCATGGTGCAATATATGCTCACTCTCTGATTCAAACCTGACACAAAAAGGGGCCTAAGGCCCCTTTTTGCAATCCTATTTCTGCCTTTTCACCACTTTTATCTACACTTCATAAGACTCTGGCACTTATGTTGCTTTTTCATTGAGCAACAGTTTTGAATTATCTTGCCAATTCAAGCTTGGCAACTGTTAAGCTATAGTATTCCCGCACTAATTTTGCGTGTAATTTACGGAGAGAGAAATCGATGACAACATTATTTGAAAAGATCGGGGGCGAAGCCGCCGTGGACGCAGCGGTAGACCTGTTTTACAAAAAAGTGCTGGCGGACGATCGCATCAAGCATTTCTTTGAAGACGTGGACATGGAAAAACAACACCGTATGCAAAAAGGCTTTTTGACCTTTGCTTTTGGCGGCCCTAACAATTATAGCGGTCGCGGTATGGAAGTGGCC